>NNSL01000037.1 GCA_003123965.1 Balneolaceae bacterium SMO_bin1 | reverse complement strand
AGGGATCGTCAATTTTAATGGTATTATTTTCACCGTTTTGCTTCAATGTGATTTGCTGATCGGGTGTGCTCTGCAGCCAGGCCGTAATGGAATTTTGTGTTCCGGTTTGCTTGCTGCTTACATCAGCCGCCGAATCATCGGTAGAAATTAACAAGCTATTTTGCTGGCCGTGTTGAATGGCAGATAACCAGGGCAGGAGGGGATTATTCAAAACTGTATTAAGGTGGATTTCCGATTGGTTGGCGACTGTATCTTGAGCTGTAAAACCTTTCACGACCAAGATGCTATTCATTGCTGAATCGTCCTTAGCGGCTGTGCTCGAAGTACAGTCTTTATCAGTGGTGTTACTTGCGGACTGGGTTATATGTACGCTGTTACCGCTTCCCTGCTGATTTACCGTGACGCTGTTTTGCCCCGAGGCCAGGGCCGTGCATGTACAAAAGCTAACGATGAATAGCAGAAATGTTTTCATTGGTTAACCTCTGTATCATATGTGCAGAGCTATTTATGAATCGGAAGCGTAGATTCCGGAAACAACAACCGAATCAGCATTGAAATCGCGGATGTACTTCGAAAACGCTCCTTCATCCTTTTCGCCGGCGTCTAACGAATCGCCCCGAACTTCCTGGAAAAATTCAGCACCGGGCGTATAAATTTTGAAATACACTTCGTAACTCGTTACCAAGGTATTGCCGCTTACGTTGCTCACTTTGTATTCCACTTCGGTAAAGGAGCTGTCGTTCTGGGTTGTGTTAAAATAATTCACAATTTCAGCATCAACATTTTCGCTGGTTGCCTGGCTGCCGTCGTCGAGCAGAATTTGGGCTGTGGCCGCGCGGCCTTCATTAACTTCTACCCGAACTGATTTGGTGTCATATCCGCTTTTCTCGGCCTGTACGGTATAATTACCCGTAGCCACATCATCAAACGAAAATTCCCCGTTTTGATTGGTCAATATGGCATCGGTACCGGGGTTTGTGGTGACACTGGCAAGGGGTACGCCTTCACCGGTGGTGCTATTTTGTACACGGCCCTCAATACTGCCGGTTAAATTCGGTTCAATCGTTTCTTTTGAACAGCCGGAGAACAGTAAAAAAGCAGTGATAGTTACAACAAATGCGGTAGCGCTAAATTTCATGATAGAAAATATTTTATGATAAATGCCTGTCTGATTAAAAAGGGGAGGGATAAAATTTATTACGCTCCCTAATAATTTATAGCCAACTCACTAGAGTTAATAATACAAAGATATTAGCTCATCTGTGTATAAAATTTTTTAATTATTGGTGATGATAATGGGCACGTGGCTCCGGGTTGTAGTGATTTCCATCGGCATTTCCATACCTGACTGTTGATACCTGAAGCCACCACTATTGCTTTGCGTTAAATCGATATCCATATTAGAGCCAAGCACTTGTACCAAATTTCCCAAATTGCTTCCATCCTGATCCATGCTTACCGAATTGCCGCTTCCTTCAACTTTCATTAAAGATGTCAGGTTAGAGCCATTTTGATTCATGGTTATACTTTGGTTGTTAGATCCGTCAATGCTGATAGCCCCGATATTATTTGAGCCAATTTGTTTAATGACGGCCCGGTTATTATTGCCTCTCATATCAATACTTGCCACGTTATTGGCGTTTGCAGCGGCCTCCATCAGGTTAGAAATGGGCGTGATTTGTCCAAACTCTGTAGCCAGATCATCAGCCGTTATAGCACCGGGATTTTCATCCGTATTAACTTTCCCATTGGCTTCCACTTGCTCAATGTCTACCG
>NNSL01000036.1 GCA_003123965.1 Balneolaceae bacterium SMO_bin1 | reverse complement strand
CGAATGGAACCGCTGAAAAAATGGATGCTGATCACCGCCGGTTTTACATCAACAAGGCGCTGCAGCACCTGTCGCCGAATACAGCCTGGCATTGCGGCTGTTTTATCTGGAAGAGTATAATTTGAAAGGCATCAGCGATGTCACCGGCTGGTCGAACGCCAATGTGAAAGTAATTTTGCACCGCGCCCGTAATGCCATGAAAGACGTACTGACCAATCAATTTGATATCAACATAGAAGCCCTGTACCCATGAAAAACGACGACTTTCTTAATGAAATAATGGCACAAAGTGATCTAAAAATGCCGTTCAGCGATTTTGAAAATGAGGTTATGCAGCAGATCCAAAAACAGGAACAGCGCCGCAAAACATTTTCGAAAAACCTGGTACTTTCGTGGACCTTCTTTGCGCTGGGCTCGGCCTGCGGTATCGCCATTTCGCTGCTGCTACCGAGCGTAAATATTGCAGTCTCTGGTATCACCAACGAACACGTTACTATCGTTTTCCAGATTGTTTTCGTGCTCTTTGTAATGCTCCAGTTGGAGTCGCTGCTTACTTCTACGAAACAAGCATTGAAGTTTAAAAGAGACCCAACCTCCTGATATCTAACCTAAATTCTATAAGAATCACCCCTCGCTTTTAGCTATATAAAAATTCTTGTGGTTACCCATCCAATTTATAGGCTTAACAGTCTCCACTCTGCAATTAACAAATAATACATTCTTGTTTGTAAAGTTTAGTTGATATTTAGGATTGCAATACGTACTATAAGTAAAGCAAGTTTTACAAATAGTAAACTTATACATACTCATGGAAAATATAACTGAAAACACAACGGATTGGTCTAAACGCACCAAGCAAACAACTGCCAGGCTCGCTACTTGGACCATATGCTGGGTAATAACAGTAGCGATTCCAGCATTTGGCCCTGTACTATTTTGGGGAGAAAATGATCTAATTAACGGGCTAGCCATTCTGCTCAATATTGGCGTGGGCATCGGCATGATTGTGGCAAATATACAGCATCTGAAAGTTCAGGATGAGATGATGCAAAAAGTTCAGCTGGAGGCGATGGGAATTTCCCTTGGCGTAGCCGTGGTTGGGGGCATTGCCTTTTCAATGATGGATGTAACAAATTTAATTGCATTCGATGCTGAAATTGCCGGATTGGTTGCGCTAATCGGACTTTCCTACCTTATCTCTCTGTATATCAATATCCGGAGGTACCGATGAAAAACCGCCTGAAAGTATTGCGCGCCGAACGCGACTGGACGCAGGCCGATTTAGCCAACGCCTTGGAAGTATCACGCCAAACCGTTAACGCCATAGAAACCGGGAAATATGATCCCAGCCTGCCGCTGGCCTTTAAAATATCACGGCTATTTGATCAGCCAATTGAGGATATTTTTGATGATGAGGCAGATGCCGATTCATAACATTCACCAAAACTTACCATCATGAAAAAGCTATTGTTTACGTTCCTTCTTGTACTGATAGCAGCTCCGGCCTTTTGCCAGAGTATCACCGGTCAATGGAACGGCGTGCTGAATGTAATGGGCAATCAAATGCGCCTTGTTTTTAATATTGATCAAACCGACAGCGGCTACTCCGCTACCTTGGATAGCCCCGACCAAGGCGTGAAAGGAATTCCATTTAGCTCTGTTGATTTTAATGGCTCAAATCTTTGGCTTGAAGCAAAACGTATTGCAGCTGTTTATGAAGGAACTGTAACCGGTGATTCAATCAGCGGTACCTGGAGCCAGGGCGGTCAGTCCTTCC
>NNSL01000035.1 GCA_003123965.1 Balneolaceae bacterium SMO_bin1 | reverse complement strand
AGCCGATTGCAGTTTCCCGGCATGGGCATGGGCTTTTTAAAACGAATGCTTGATGAAGCTCATAAACACTGTAAAGAACGGTTTGTAGGAGGGAAAAGCTTGTTTAATTATGATCAAGTGAAAGAACGCCTCCGTCGGCTTCAGTCCTCATTTACCATCTGTTCTGCCATGTGTGCATACACTAGCGAAAACATCACCATGGATAAAAATGTTTCTGGAGCTGGGGTGGCAGCAAACACCATTAAAACAGTAACAACAGATTTGATGCACAACGCATCACAATCTTTGCTGCAGCTTATGGGAGCAAAAGGATATCGACTTAATGAGCTTGCCGGCCGCTCAATAATTGACAGTCGCCCATTCCAAATTTTTGAAGGTTCAAATGATATACTTTATCAGCAAATCTCTGAGGGCGTAATTAAGTACATGAGAAGCCTAAAGGTTGATAACCTTTACGACTTCTTAAGCGACTATAAACTCACGGAACATGCTGCTGAACACTTCAAAGATACGCTTAATTTTAAGCTCGATACCAAAATGGCTCAACATAAACTGGTTGAGCTTGGACAGGCTCTCAGCCGTATCATATCACTTGAACTCACGTTGAAACTGGGCGAAAAGGGTTTCAATCAAAAGCTGATAAATAGTACGGTTGAAACGTTAAAGTCTGATGTTCAGCGACTCATGGGCGCCTTTAAATACGAGGATGATTCAAAAGTGATTGAAAACTATGAAGAATCCAGCTCTTGGCTGAATATTTTTTCGCCGGTTCCCGCCTAAAATAAATCTCAAGTAATTGAGTAGTATATGGATAAGATTGTTGTGCTGACCGGTGCGGGGATGAGTGCCGACAGTGGACTGCAAACTTTTCGTGACTCGAATGGATTGTGGGAAGGCCACGATGTAAAGGAAGTTGCAACCGTTCAGGGGTGGAAGAATAATCCTGAGAAGGTGCTCGATTTCTATAATAAGCGCCGCAAGCAGGCTCACGAAGCTGATCCCCATGCCGGCCACAAGGCATTGGCTAAACTCGAGAATTCGTACGATGTGACCATTATCACCCAGAATGTAGATAGCCTGCACGAACGCGCGGGCTCATCGGATGTTTTACATCTGCACGGTGAACTTAGCAAAGTACGAAGTGAAACCGATCCCTCCATCATTAAGCATATAGGCGGCGATGCCGTTGAACTTGGAGATACTGCAGAAGATGGCGGCCAATGGCGGCCGCACGTGGTTTGGTTTGGCGAAATGGTGCCCAATATGGAAAAAGCGGCTTCAATTATACCAGAAGCAGATATATTAATTGTTATTGGAACATCTCTGGTCGTATATCCAGCCGCGGGTCTTGTTGATTATGCCCCGCCAGAAATTCCAAAATATGTAGTTGATCCTTCAGAGCCAGAGCTGCATAACCTTGGCAGTTGGAACCACATCCAGGAAAAAGCAAAAAATGGGGTTCCAAAGTTAGTCGAAGAATTGTTGAATTGAATTTTAAATTGCGAATCGAAAAGTTTCATGAGCAAAAACCAAGCAAGTAAAGAAGAACGCGAAGTACTGGAAAAATACCTTCTCCAGTTTTTAAATATTGAAAAGCGATTTCCATTACTTCCAGGCATCCACAACACCGCTGCAGTAGCTCAACTTATGGGATTGGATGAGCAGGATTTTATTGATGCGCGACAAAAATTTGAAGAAAATGCGCGACAGGCTGCGGTAGAATTGCTCGAAGATGAAGAAGTAAATGAGTGGCTTGACGAACTGCCCTTTGAAGGCGATGAAACCATCGTAGC
>NNSL01000034.1 GCA_003123965.1 Balneolaceae bacterium SMO_bin1 | reverse complement strand
AAGCGCTTCCGGAAAGTGCACCCCAAACAACACCTGCCCAACCGCAATCAATTTCCGGCAACAACTACCGATATTGGCTCCTTTGCCTGTACATACTTGTTGCCTCCGTACTGACCGCCCGATTATTGCGTAACCTCTATGAACTTTATGCGAAAATCAGAAACAACCCGCATGCAAGTTTACAGGACGCCACGCTTATACTTGTTGATGATAACAGCCCGCCCCACAGCTTTTTGAGCTATATTTTTGTTGATCGGCGTTTATATGAGGCTGGAAACATCAAACCCGCCATTCTAACCCACGAACTTGCCCACGTCCGCCAAAAACATTCCATCGAAATTCTCCTCATTGAGCTGCTGAAAATCGCCTTCTGGTTCAACCCCGTGCTGTATTTCTATAAACGCGCCATACAGCTAAACCACGAATTTTTAGCCGATGAAGCTGCCATTGGCGAATCAAAGGACGTGCACCAATATCAAAAGCTGCTGCTCAAGTTACAGTCCGAAAATAATAAGGACCTGCAGCTTGCAAGCAGTATTCAGTTTTCCATAACCAAAAAGCGTATGATTATGATGACCAAAACCACCTCCCAACTCCGCATGATATGCAAACAGCTGGCGCTTATTCCCGTGCTGGCCGGCCTCATCTTTGCATTTAGCACCCGCACCACCAGCGCGCAAAACGTTCAGCAGATGTCGCTGACCGAGTTGATGAATGCCGTTAATGAGCGCATCCAAACCTCCGACTCCCTGAACACGGATGAGCAAGAACACCTACGTAGCTTGATCGCGAAAATGCAGGAAAAGCTTATGGCTGAACCCCCGCCTCCACCAAAGCCAAAAGTGCCAGAGCCGCCTCAAAAAATATCAGAAAGAAACATTCTATCGATTAAAGTAAACAGCAAAGGCCTGATTATGGTGGAAAATTCGGTCACAGGTGCGGATGGGCTAAAGGACGAAGTTAAAGAGTTTATATTAAACAATGGGTCAGATCCGAACATGTCCGAATCTCCAAAACAAGCGTATCTCTCCATTGAAACATCAAGGGAGCTTCCACAAAAATTGCATCGGGAAGTTGTTGAAAAAGTTGAGCAGGCGTATGCAGAAATCAGAAACGAAGCCGCTCTTTCTGAATTCGGAGTTAAATTTACAGAACTAAAACAAGGTAGCGAAGAGTACAAACAAATTAAGGAGCGTTATCCAAAAAATATTCTCGTTCAATACAATCCCTCTTCACCACCACCGCCAAAACCTCCCGTAAATTCATTAATTGACAACCTGCCCTTTGAGCTAAAGACGCCCTCTCCTGCAACTGAAGAAGATTCAGAAATTATTGCTGAGATTAGCGAAAAATTCAACGCAACCATGCGAGAGTACTTGGAAATCCCAGCTACATCTGAAAATTTAGAGCAAATGAAATTGTCGTTTGAGCGGATTAAATCCATTCAGAAGGAGTATTGGGTGGCCTTTGAAATGATTTACAAAAGCATGAAGACAATCCTCCACCCGCGCCACCAATACCTTCACCGCCAACGCCAGAAAGCAGAATAGAAGCTCATTCTTCAAAATCATCCAATCAGTATGTAAGTGCCCTAAACTTTCTAAGTGAAGAATACACTAAAATACTTAATAGGTATTTAGAAATTTCGCCAGTTGAGGAAAACCGTAAGGACCTTCAAATCATATATACAATGATTAGTAGCATAAGAGGTCAGCACTCAAAAGTGCTAAAAATGTATAACAAAGACGCTGAAAATACTTCATCATTCTTACCATTACCTCCTGTTCCTAAAACTCCGTCC
>NNSL01000032.1 GCA_003123965.1 Balneolaceae bacterium SMO_bin1 | reverse complement strand
ACCGGGGGGCGGTCCACTTCTTCACCACGCAGAGCGCGCAGCAGCAAATCGTTTTTAAGTTCTGGGAAATCTTGTGACATAAATAGTTATGATAAGATGGTATCCTGAACTCGTATCAGGATCTCCATTCGATTCAAATTAAGTAGGATACTCCTTTCAGAGGAAGATTTTATTCAACTTCTTTTTCCTTAAACAAATGCGTGGCCACTTTCTGCAGCAGTACTTTGGTATCCGGCCGGTCAGCTATAATCACGGACTGGTTGGTTTCTTTTTCAAGCGCCTCGGCCGTAGTGGAACCGATAGCAAAAAGGGGAGGCAATTCGTCATCAAATCCTTGCCCCTGTTTGAAACCTTCAACGGCGCTTGGGCTGTAAAACAGGATGCCCTCCACCGGCTCAACCGGTAAATTAACCGGGTGAATAATAGTTTTATACACTTCCACCTCAATCACTTCAATATTTTGCGCAGCAAGCGTTTCCGTTATTTCACCCCGGCTCAGATTGCCGTGAAAATAAATTACCGAATCGATCTTTCCCTCTTCGATAATCAACTCGGCTAAATGTTCTCCATCTTGCTGAAACGGAATTTTTGCCTCAAGCCCCAGCTCTTCCAGCGCGTCTTGCGTTTTGGCACCCACGGCAAAAATTTGCACTTCGGGCCGCACCTGCAGCCCGGATTTCATCAACGCTTCCAGCGCTTTTACTCCATTGGTGCTTGTAAACACCCAGTCCGATTTAGGGTGTTCATTAATCACGCTCAGCACGCGATCCCAATAGGTTGGGAACTCAAATTCGAGGGCCGGCTCTTCGATAGGTTCAAGACCCAATATACGTGCATATTCACGCTGCTGCCCGGAAAAGGGTCGCGTGATTAAAATATTTTTCTTGTGTTGTCGCATAACCTGGTAATATCATGCTGAATTTGTTTCAGTACCTATAACTATAAAGTAAAGATCCTGAAACAAGTTCAGAATGGGAGAAATTAACCGTTGTTCAACTCTTCCATCACTTTATCTGCGCCTTCACTTAGCAGCTGCCGGGCAGCTTTTGCACCTAACCCATTAGCTTCGCTAGCTGCAATTGTGGCTTCAAATTCAAATCGCTCTTGTCCATCTAGTGTTAACGCGACGGCGATAAAATGCAGCTCTTCATTTTCAACTGTTGCGTAAGCACCAACGGGTGCGCTGCAGCCAGCTTCCATCACATTCAGAAATTCGCGCTCAACCTTTGTGCACAATGCTGTATTTCTATGATTGAGTTGAGAAACGTTCTCGATCATTTCTTCATCATCTTCACGCACCATCACGGCCATCGCGCCCTGCGCCGGTGCAGGAATCATCCAATCCAAATACTGGCTGATGTGATGATCCAAGTCAATTCGCTGCAGTCCGGCAGCGGCAAAAATTGCCCCATCCCAGTCGTTTTTCTGTACTTTCTCCAGACGTGTATTCACATTTCCGCGAAGGTTTACCACGGTATGCCTCGGATAACGGTTAAGCCACTGCGCTTTGCGACGATTACTGCCAGTGGCAATTACACCTTCGTACTCGGGATCATTCAGAAAAGTTGTACCGTCGGGGGCTACCAGCGAATCGCGGGCGTCGGCACGTTCTAATACAGCGGCCACCGTGAGAGGAAGTGGATTTTCGGTGGGCAGATCTTTGTGCGAATGCACAGCCACATCGATTTCATGATTAATTAGTGCATCATCCAGCGCCTTAGTAAATACACCTTTGCCGCCCATTTCGGTAAGCGGCGTCGTCAAATCACGGTCGCCTTCAGAGGTGATAAATACCAGTTCAGAG
>NNSL01000031.1 GCA_003123965.1 Balneolaceae bacterium SMO_bin1 | reverse complement strand
TTTTTCTTCTTATCACCATTCTTGTCGATATAGTGATAGAAACCGGTTTCATTCTTGCGGCCTTTGTAGCCCGCATCGAGCAGGGCCTGCGGTTTTTTGCTAGGCTCCATGCCGCGCTCGCGGAACATCGGATTGAGCACCTCGGTGATGTGCGCGGCTACATCGATGCCCACTTCATCAAACAAGGCTGCCGGCCCTACCGGAAAGCCAAACTGCTTCATGTCGCGGTCGAGTTGCTTGATGGAAATGCCTTCTTCGAGCAGCATCAATGCCTCGTTCATAAATGGCGCCAAAATGCGCGTGGTGTAAAATCCCGGGCCGTCGTTTACTACAATAACATGTTTGCCTTGCTCGATTCCCACTTGGCGGGCCGTAGCGGTAACCCAGTCGGCGGTTTGATCTGTTTTGATGATTTCCACGAGCGGCATTTTTTGCACCGGCGAAAAGTAGTGCATGCCTACCACCTGCTCGGGCCGATCGGACGCTTCCGCAATTTTATGAATGGGCAGTGAAGAAGTATTAGAGGCAAAAATACAGTGATCGGGCGTATGCTGCTCCACCTCCTGTACGATAGACTTTTTTAGATCGAGGTCTTCAAACACAGCTTCTATTACCAAATCAACATTGCCAAAGCCATCGTATGAGCCCGTTGGCGTTACACGGCTGAGGGTGCGATCACGCTCAAACGAAGAGATGATTTTTTGCTTACTTTTTTGTCGAGGCTCTTCCAGATAGACTGCTCGCCTTTGGCGGCTTGCTTTGCATCTTGGTCTTTGAGCAACACGCGGTAGCCGTTGTTCACGCTTACATCCGCGATGCCCGCCCCCATCAGTCCGGCCCCGAGCACGCCCATTTTTTCTACAGGGCGCGCTTTATCTTTATTCGGATTTCGCTTGGCCTGCTGCATCGCAAAAAACAGGTTCACCATCGCCTTTGATTCAGGCGTAGCGGCCAGTTTGCCGAAACCTTCCGACTCTTTAGCGATCCCGGCCTTAAATCCATTTTTGTAGCCTTCTTCAACACAGTCGATAATCCAATCCGGTGCCGGGTAGTTGCCTTTCGATTGTTTTTTTGCCCGTTTGCGAGCCTGAGAGAAGATGATACTTCTTCCAATTGCATTTCCTTCCAGCAGCTTCTCGCTGAACCCACGCGTATCTTTCTGCTCTTTTTTACCTTCCGCTAAATTGCGAACCGCGGTTTTGGCTGCCTTGAGCAAAGCCCCTTTATGGGTCAGTTCGTCGACAAGCCCCATCTTTAGTGCTTGGCGCGGATAAATATTCTTGCCGGTTAAAAGGTAGGTCAGTGATTTCTGCAGGCCGATGAGCCGCGGCAGGCGCTGCGTGCCACCGCCGCCCGGCAGAAGTCCTAAGCTGTACCTCGGGCTGACTAAATTTGGTTGCCGAATCTTCGGTGGCTACCCGATAATGACATGCCATGGCTACCTCATTACCACCACCAATGCACCCGCCATGGATGGCAGCTACAATTGGTTTAGGGAAGTTTTCCATGTTCATGAGCAGGAAATTGCCGGTGCGGCTGAGCTCTTCAATTTCATCAGGGGCCTGTTTTTTCTGCAGCATCTTTACATCGGCCCCGGCAATAAAGTTGTCTTCCTTGCCGCTGATGAGCACAATTCCTTTAATATTTTCTTCTTCTGCTCGCGGTAAAAGTTCTTCAAACTCGGCAATTAGTTCTTCATTGAGTTTATTTACTTTTTCGCCGGGCTGGTCGAGCGTTACAACCAGAATGTCGTCTTGTTCTTCAACAGTTAAATAACTCATAGAATCAGGTTTCTAAGTT
>NNSL01000030.1 GCA_003123965.1 Balneolaceae bacterium SMO_bin1 | reverse complement strand
TTCGAATGGTTTGAATAAGACTGTGAGAAGCTATACTTGCAGAATTTTTCATGTACCCAAAAAAATTCCTGTGGAACAGTAAATGTATTATTCAGATTCACTTTGTTCACACCACAGATCTGGCAGATTTTTGCTACCAAACGGTTGCCGGCGATAGAGTGAATGAAAATTATACTTCTTTTGGCATAGATTCTTATATTGAAGGCTATTTGCAATTTACATCATATTACCCAAATCATGAGTACCGAGACCTAAAAGTGTGAACCCGATTCCCGCCCCGCCTGCAGCAACAGAAACTGGAATGGCACCCGCTATCCTGGAATGAAAAACCCATCAAACAGCTGCCGCCCTATCCCAACACGGATGAGCTTCAGCGCCGGTATCGCGAGCTGCAAAATCTTCCGCCGCTCATTACATCATGGGAGATTGAAAAGCTGAAGGAGAAGCTGGCGAACGTATCAAACGGAGATGGATTTCTTTTACAGGGCGGTGACTGTGCCGAAACGTTTGAAGGATGCAAATCGCCCAAAATTGTGAACCTGCTGAAAGTGATGCTCCAGATGAGCTTCATTCTTGTTCATGAGATGGGAACGCCCATTGTGCGTGTCGGGCGTATTGCCGGGCAGTTCGCAAAGCCGCGTTCAAGTGATTTCGAAGAGATTAACGGCGTGAAGATGCTGAATTACCGTGGCGATCTCATTAACAGCTACGAGCCGAATGCCGAGGCACGAAAGCCTGATCCCGCCCGGATGATAGAAGCCTACAATAAATCAGGGCTGACGCTGAATTTCCTGCGTGCCCTTACCGATGAAGGATTCGCAGATCTGCAGCATCCCGAGCAGTGGGAACTCGACTTCATGAAAAATAATGAGTACTACAAAGAGTACGAGGCGATGGTGAATTCCATTCATAAAGCCATTCATTTTATGGAAACCATCACGCCAAACGTATTTACCACACTCCATAAAATTGATCTTTATACCTCGCACGAGGCGCTGAATCTTTATTATGATTCAGCTCAAACGCGACAGGTGCCGCGGAAGCCGGGTTGGTTTAACCTCAGCGGCCATATGGTATGGCTGGGTAACAGAACCAAACAGCTTGACGGCGGGCATGTTGAATATCTGAAAGGAATTGAAAATCCGATCGGCATCAAAGTCGGGCCGCCGTTTGATCTGGATGAAACGCTTCGGCTGATTGAAACCCTCAATCCAACTCATGAAGCAGGAAAAATTGTGCTTATAACGAGGATGGGAGTCGATCACGTGAGTGAGCATATGCCGGACTTTATCAAAGCGATAAAGAAAGAAGGACACCCTGTGGTTTGGAGCTGTGACCCCATGCACGGAAATACATTTTCAACCGAGAACAGCGTGAAGACACGTAGTTTTGATGATATCCTTGAAGAAATACGAACCACGTTTGCCGTTCACCGGTCAGAAGGAAGCTACCTTGGCGGTGTTCATCTCGAGCTTACCGGCGATAACGTAACCGAATGTGTAGGAGGTTCAAAAGGCCTGAATGAAGAAGGCCTGGACACCAACTACGAGACGTATTGTGATCCGCGACTGAACTACGAGCAAAGCCTGGAAATGGCATTTCTTGTAGCCAAAGAGTGGAACAAGAGCTACGGCAACAGTTAAAACAACTCATCACGTACCGGCACCGAATATTCAAAAAGAGCTGAATTCATAACATGAATTCAGCTCTTTTTTTTGAATGATACTTTCAGATAAATAATTTTTTCCTGCACCCTGCACCCTGCACCCTGCACCCTGCACCCTGCACCCTGCA
>NNSL01000029.1 GCA_003123965.1 Balneolaceae bacterium SMO_bin1 | reverse complement strand
TTCCTCTCCTTCAGCATTCAGTTCTGCCCGGTATTTCGCCGAAATATCACGCAGCTTCTTCATATTTTCGAGATGCCGCTCCATAACCTTGCACCAGGCATGATCAACCAGTTTAAAATAGGTTTGGCGGTCACCGGGCATACGCACCTTTTCAATAAATCCTGCCTGCATGAGCAGACGCGTCATATTGCTGATCGACGCTTTGCTCACATTCAAATGCTCAACCAAGTCACTAAATGACTGCTCTGCCGGCTTGCATACATGCAGCCAACCAAGAATTTGCCCGCTTATTCGGGAATGTCCCTGCTGCTCAAAAATGAGACTCACTTCTTCTACAAAAGCCTTCTTTTTCTCATAAATCGTTTCATCTGTAGCTACCATACTTCTAACATTTATTTATTTTTGTCCTAATTCGTGTTACTGAATAGGTGTAATTTCTTGTTCAAAAAGCCTCTTACCTTGCTCACTCCAAAACTCAATCCAAATATCATTTTTGTAAAAATGCAGTACTGAAAATCCTTTTTGCTGAATACCAAAACTAGGTAGCTCGGGGCTTTTGACATAACTAGTAACCGTAGCTGACCCACTTACGATATAATATTGGTTGCTTCGCTCATCATCAAAAGTAATATATTGCAGACTGTGGTCGTGTCCCGAAGCATAAAACAACGGATTTCGCTCAGCAAAAACAGCGGTTAGCTGCTCCTTAAATTTACCGTACTTTCGTGAGGATATATCCTGATCCGTGCCAAAAATATTACGATACAGTACATAAAGAGATCCACCCACCGGCGGTAACAGATGCGTTTTCAAGGGAAAGTTACCCCCGTTGGTTCCATTTGAATACATTGGGTGATGTCCAACTACCACCACTTGGTCGGCTGTAGTATCGGTAACTGCTTTCCGCAGATTTTGGATCGCCTGTTCTTTTGTTGTTTGGTATTCGGCTTCCGTTTTAGCACCCGGTTTTTTATGGGGATGCAACCACCACTGCGTATTCAGCGCAACAATCGACACATTAAAATCACCATTTCTAACTTTTACCACTTCGGGACCCGGGCTCCCACTGTCCGGCAAAAATATATTGCCACGCCCCAATGATTGTTCCACAAATTGCTCTTGTCGTTTTACCGCCTCCAATCCACCTTTTCGACTGGAATTCCAATCATGATTCCCAGCTAAAAATAGCACCTTCCCACCGTAATTTTCTACTGATTTAAATTGGGCCTGCAAACGTTTTTCGGCTCGTTGCCGCTTGCGATGGTCTTTAGGAGGCAAACCATGTGGATAGATATTGTCCCCTAAAAATACAACCGCACTGTTATCACCGGCCTGCCGTAACTTTTCGCGTAATACCGACAAGCTCGGCTCAAGCGGATTCAATGAAGCATCTCCGGCATCACCAATAAAAAAGACAGAATACAACCGCTCGCTTTCCTGGGGCTGACTACTTTCCTCCACCTCCGGAATCTCATCTGGCGATGGCGCCTTAGTCGAAACACAAGCCGAAGCAAAAAAAGCAATGCTAACTAGCAGTAATAGTTTTTTTATCATATACATTTTCCTTTTACGCTATTCTTCACGTTGGATACCTACGACTCTGCTTTTGTTATCTTCAACTTCAACATACACCGTTACGCTTTTGCCGTTGCCCGTAAGCCGATCTCCCAGTGTATGGAGTATAAATGTTAAAACAGTCTTTCCATTTTTATCGGACGGAATTTCACTCAACGCAATCGAAAATTCCGATTCCATGGATCGGATATTTTCAATTACTGTTTTGCGGGCGGCTTTAACCTGCAACTGATATTG
>NNSL01000028.1 GCA_003123965.1 Balneolaceae bacterium SMO_bin1 | reverse complement strand
GGTGGGCGATGAAGGATTCGAACCTACGACTTCTTCCTTGTAAGGGAAGCACTCTAAACCGCTGAGTTAATCGCCCGATTTGAGTCCATAAATATACGAACATTTCATATTCACACAAAACATTTTCTTGCAGCTTTGGTAATAATAAATGATACAGAACTTGGGCTTGTTATTTCAATTGACTTACAATACGCGAAGCCCCATTTTAATATAGCATTAGTTAATTTTTAAATTAATGATTCAGGCTATGGCCTCTCAATCTACATCTAATGAATCCACCCCAACTGCCGTCCTTGTCGATGGCGCCCGTATTCCTTTTCAGCGCTCCGGCACCGGCTACCAAGATTTAATGGCGTACGATTTAGGCCGCTTGGTGATTGAAGGATTACTTGCACGATCAACGGTGAGTGCCAAGCAGCTCGATCGTGTAATAATGGGATGCGTTATCCAGGATATTAACACCAGCAACGTGGCCCGCGAATCGGCGTTGGGAGCAGGCGTGCCCAATTCGGTGCCCGCTCATACGGTAACCATGGCCTGTATTTCCTCGAACCAGGCTGCCACAAATGGCGTTGAAATGATTCGCTCTGGTCAGGCTGATATTGTACTGGCCGGTGGTGTGGAAACCATGTCGGACATCCCCATTCGCCTGAAAAAAGACGTGCGGCAAAAGCTGCTCGAAGCCCGCAAGTATAAAAAACCGACCGACTGGCTCAAGTTCTTTAAAGGGTTGAGTCCGTCCGATATTTTGCCCGAAATTCCGTCCATCTCGGAGTTTTCTACCGGTGAAACCATGGGCGAAAGCTGCGATAAAATGGCCGCCCGATTCGGTATCACCCGCGAAGCCCAGGACGCCTACGCGCTGCGGTCGCACCAGCGGGCGTTTAAAGCCACAGTTGACGGATTGCTTGACGAAGAGCTTATCCCCGCTTCGGTGCCACCAGAATTTGATCTGATTGAGCACGACAACGGCTATCGCGAAGATACCTCCATGGAGAAGCTGGAAAAACTGAATCCGGCATTCATCAAACCGCACGGCACCATCACGGCCGGTAATTCTTCGTTCTTCACTGATGGTGCTTCCGCCTCGCTGATTATGTCGGAGGCCAAGGCTAAGGAACTGGGAGTCACTCCAAAAGCGTACATTCGCGACTATACATATGTAGCGCAAGATCCTGAAGATGAGCTGCTGCTGGGACCGGCCTATGCCACGCCGCAAGTACTCGACAGCATGCAGCTAAAGTTGAATGATATTGATGTTTTTGAATTCCACGAGGCGTTTGCCGCTCAGATTCTGACCGTACTAACCGCGCTGAATTCTGACAAGTTTGCCAAAGAAAATTTAAATCGCGATACCAAGGTTGGCGAAATTCCTATGGATAAGTTTAACACGCGCGGTGGTTCCCTTTCGTTGGGTCACCCTTTTGGGGCAACCGGAACGCGCCTTCTGGCAACCGCTGCCAATCGACTTCATGACGAAGACGGAACGTTTGCCCTTGTTTCGGCGTGTGCGGCCGGTGGACAGGGACACGCCATCATTCTTGAGCGATACAAAAACTAAAGCCTTATTTGAACATAGACTTATTTCTTATGAGTTACTTATCTGTTGAAGAACAAGATGATATTCTGGTTGTAACACTGGATCAGCCCGGCGAAAAAGTAAATAAACTCAATGAAGAACTAATTGCCGAGTTTGAAGAACTTTTACCGCGAGCAGAAGAAGAAAATATTAAAGGAATTGTGCTTATCAGCGGCAAGGAAGACAACTTTATTGCCGGGGCCGATGTAAAGATGCTGCAGAAAAA
>NNSL01000027.1 GCA_003123965.1 Balneolaceae bacterium SMO_bin1 | reverse complement strand
CTGCGGCTACGCTGTCATCAGCCAACGCAAGTATCATGGCGTCTTCGCGTATCAACCTGGCTATGGCACGCGACCCATGGTGCCCAAATGGCTCAGTAAAATTCATGAAAAGCTTTTAACGCCGTATCGTGCCATCCTGCTGACCGGGATTTTAGCCCTTTCTTTCCTGCTTATTGAAAGTCTTGAAGATCTCGCAAAAATCGCAAGTGTACTGCAGCTATATAGTTACGCGGCATTAAATATCGGCTGTATAGTATTGCGTGCCGCAAATCCCGATTGGTATAAACCAACGTACCGCACCCCGGCCAATCCATATGGACAAATATTGGCAGCGCTTGGTTGTTTGGGCGTTATCCTCTATTCGGGGCCCTTTGCGCAAGTAGCTATTGTAATTTTAATTGTTCTGAGCCTGGCTTGGTATTTTGTTTGGGGACGAAACAAAGTGTCAATCGATCATGCTATTCCAGAATTTAAAGAACGCTGGAACGAACACGGACTGGCACTTTTCCGTCTTGCACCTGAGGAAGCCGAAGCAGAAGAAGTTGAAGAGTGGATACCTTCCAAACGTCCGCTCAACACTTCCAATCCACGCCATGTTGTTACCGCACTGGCCAATCCCGAACACGAAACCGACTTGCTGCGCCTTGCTCAATTTATTTCATCTGGTAACCAAGAGGCTGGTACGGTTGAAGGAATGCACATTTTGCACGTTCCCTATCAAACGCCTATTACCACCATACGGGAAACACTTGAGCAAAAACCTTCTATTCAGAAAAAAATTGACCAAATTCTGAATGAGTCAGCTTTGGAAAAGAAGGAAATTAAAAATGGGTACTCCGATATTTTAAAAGAAACAGATTTCCGGTCGGTTACCGAGGCTGCCCACGATGTATTTGGAGCCATTATTTCAGAAACCGAAACCCGACGGGCTGATATGCTGCTGATGGGTTGGCAGGGCGGTTTTAGCGTGGGACGTATTTATGACTCACCGGTTCAGCGCATTATTAAAGATTTGAAATCAGATGTGGGTATCCTCAAAAACCGCGGGCTCGAAAAAATTAACTCAATATTGCTGCCTTGGGGTGGCGGGCTGCATGCCTGGTTGGGCCTTGAGCTGGCCGTGCGGGTTGCACGAATCCACAATGCGGAACTCAAGATTTTGCGACTAGTTAAGAAAGGCACCGATCAGGATGAAGAACGTCAATCGCTTCTTGAATCCATTGAACCGCTGGTGAACGGTTTTGAAAATCTCCGCATAGAAATACGCGAATCCGATGATGTGACAAGCGGCATTATGCAGGATTTTGAGGATGACGATCATAACCTGGTAATCATCGGAGCTTCACGCGAGTGGAATATCCGCAATGTGCTCTTCGGTACCATACCCGACATTATCGCCGACCGCGCTCCTTGCTCCGTATTAATGGTGCGCCGCTATATTTCTCCTCACTGGAAAATTAAAGCCAGTGAAGGCTTCAAGCGCGTCAAAGAAAATCTCGGGTTGAGCTCATCTCCGGATACCGATAAAAACAGCTGATTTGTGAATGAAAAATACAAATGAAACTGTTAGTTGATTCAATATCGAACTAAAAGTATTTCTGTTATGGATTTTTCTGATAAACACATTATTGTAACAGGTGGAACCGGCTCTTTGGGAACAGCTGTAACCGGCTCTCTGCTGCAAGGCGGAGCCAAATGCAGCATCCCCTGTTTTAATAAATCTGAGCTTGATAATTTCGAGCACGAAGGACACGAAAATCTCTATGTGCAAATAGGCGTAGACCTCACCGACGAAGAAGCAACCCAGGCTTTT
>NNSL01000026.1 GCA_003123965.1 Balneolaceae bacterium SMO_bin1 | reverse complement strand
AAATTGAAGGGCAGACTATTCCGGTGATATGGGCATCCATTGGCTCAGCCTTGTTTGCTGTAGTGATTGGCTTAGTTACACGCGGCCGCAGCAGATACTAGGGCTCCGGTTGGTTTACACTTCTGCAATTGCTGTATAAGCAGTGTTCGTAAAAGACTGTTAATAACCAGCCATCAGTTCGGGTTCTTCGAATATTTATTTATTGTCTGGTAATCTATCATATTATGGTAACCATTTATCATGCAGCAAACTAAATATCTAACTCATCTCGAATGTTCTAAAACCGCGAATACCTACGATGCGGATACCCTGCATAATACTTCAGAAGCGGGTGTGCCTCTTCTGGCCCGGTATGATTTGCAGTCCGTAGCGGAAAATCTTTCCCCCGATGCTTTTAAAGGCCGGGAGCCCACAATGTGGCGGTATCGTGAGCTGTTGCCCATTGCAGACGATAAATTTCGAATTTCTTTGGGAGAAGGGTTTACTCCATTGCGTAAAACTCCCAGTCTTGGTGATGCCGTAGGTGGGCAGCAGTTATTTGTAAAAGATGAATCCCTGAATCCCACCGGTTCGTTCAAAGCACGCGGAATATCTTCGGCTATAAGTGCGGCACTTGAGCGGGGTGCTACTACCTTTGCAATTCCTTCGGCCGGTAATGCTGCGGGTGCTCTGTCGGCCTATGCGGCAGAGGCCGGATGCGAAACACACGTTTTTATGCCAAAAGATACACCCCGGGCCTTTCGCCTGGAGTGCCAGTATTATGGAGCAGAAGTAGAACTCGTTGACGGACTCATCAGCGATTGTGGGGAAATTGTGCAGCAGCGCAAGGATAAAGAGGGCTGGTTCGATATTTCAACTCTGAAAGAGCCCTACCGTTTGGAGGGCAAAAAAACGATGGGCTACGAACTGGCTGAACAATTGAATTGGGAGTTGCCCGATGTAATTATTTATCCTACCGGCGGCGGCACGGGGTTGTTGGGCATGTGGAAAGCGTTTAAGGAACTCGAAGAACTGGGTTGGATTGAGGGTCCGCTGCCGCGCATGGTAGTGGTACAAACAGCCGGTTGCGCGCCTATTGTGAAAGCGTTTGAAGAAGGGCACGACCATGCAGAGTATTGGGAAAATGCGCAAACCGTTGCGTCGGGCTTGCGTGTGCCGGGTGCAATCGGTGATTTTATGATTCTGGGGGTACTGAGCCAAAGCAAGGGTAATGCAGTTGCTGTTTCGGATAAAGAACTGATTGAATACTCTAAAATTATGGCTGAGCATACCGGCATATTTCCCGCACCCGAGGGCGGGGCTACGCTTGCGGCCTTACTTAAGCTAAAAGACCGCGGCTGGGTTGAACCTGATGAAAAAGTGGTTCTGTTTAATACCGGAACCGGTTTTAAATACATGGATGCGCTCGACAGCCTCAATTCTATTTCACAACAACAGACGGAGCCGGTTTAGGATTGTTGATTGTTGGGTTTTAATGTACCGGGTATATTCAACGGCTTTTAGTCGCCCACCTTTAAAATTTCCGGCATATCTTCGGGCCCTTGCATATGAACCTAAGGCGTGTCGTTTTTTCGGCAGTGCAGCTATACCTCATTGAACCTGTCCCCGTCATTAGTATGCTGATGGATGTTTTTTTCGGCACATATTCTGCCTTGTGAAACCAGTTGGCCTATGGCGCCGGGTTTTGCCCTTCGCCAAAGCATATGAATAGGCATGATCTGCTGAGGTGGAATACATCGTTGGCACTAATACAGTAAAGAGTCCGCACTGATCTGCGGACCTTTACTTTTGCCAATATTTCAATCACTTTCTCTATATGAATTGAAAGC
>NNSL01000025.1 GCA_003123965.1 Balneolaceae bacterium SMO_bin1 | reverse complement strand
ATACGCTGGCCCTCCATGGTATATACGGTATCGCCCTTTACCGCCATCTGGGCATCAACCGTAAAAGTGATCATCAATAAAAGTGCTAAAGTGCTGTATAAAGATTTCATAACAGAATTTTTAAAATATTTATGCTCAATTAATTGCCATGTGTGTGCAGTTGACCGCGAAACACGCCGTAGCCGCCGGTGGCGTAATCTTTGTCTTCGGGATTGGCTCGATCGAACCGTTTATTCCCTTCAACCCAAGTTTGTTCAACATGCGTATACACACTGAGCGGATTGCCACTGAGAACAATAAAATCAGCATCTTTACCCGGTTCAAGCGTACCGGTTCGGTCGTCAATATCCATCATCTCGGCATTGGCAATGGTAACGGCACGCAGGGCGGCATCGCGACTCATCCCGGCGCGTACGCCAAACGCTGCTGAACGTAAAAACAGCCGGGTATCGGTGATCGATGCATCCGTGTGGTATCCAACGGTGGCGCCCGCATCTTCAAGAACGGCACCATTTTCATATCTAATATCGACGGCCTCGAGCTTGCCGCCCGGAGAATCAAGCACAATTATGGACGCCGGTACTTCGGCTTCCGCAATTTCCTCAGCCACTTTCCACGCTTCGCTCACGTGGTGCAGCACCAGGCGATAGTCAAATTCGTTTGAAAGCCGAATAGCAGTTAAGATATCGTCGTGGCGGTGGGTATGATGGTGGACAATACGCTCCCCGTTCAGTACTTCAACTAATGTTTCCATGCCAATGTCGCGGGTGGGCATTTCCTCTGAATTGGCTTGAGCATTTTCTTTCTTTTGTTTGTATTCCTGCGCTTTTATAAAGAGTTCCCGTACCATAGCTGCTGATTTTGCACGCGTGCCGGGGAATGGTCCGTCGCCCAGTGGGTTTGTGCCGTTGGCCATTTTTAAGCCGCCTGCAACCTGCTGTTCCTGGTCATCAACAAAAAGCATGTCTTCTACTGTATTTGCCTCGCGAAGTTTCAAATATACGGTACGCCCGCTCATCAGGTGGCCTGATCCGGGCATGACATTTACACTGGTGATGCCGCCGGCCAATGCTTTTTTAAATGAGTCGCTACGTGGGTTAATAGCATCAAGTATGCGCACATCGGGATGCAGGGCCGAAGAGCGATCGCCGCCGTCGCCCTCTCCAATATGTGAGTGGCTGTCAACGAGGCCGGGCATAATTACTTTGCCGCTGACGTCAATAATTTCGGCATCCGAGGGAATGTTGATTTCATCGGGCGTGCCTACGGCTTTAATTTTTGTATCTTCGATGACTAAAATCCCATCATCAATGGGCTCGCTGTTAATAGGGATTATTTTTGCACCCTGAAACACGGTAACTTGAGCAGCTGCCCAGAGGGGAGCGAATATGAGCAGCATAAGGCAAATGGATAATCGTTTCATTTTGGTCTATTTAATTTTGAATAAGAAAACGAAAGAAAGGAATTGATCGGTATTATTACAAGAACTGCTGAGATTGCCAAATGAATTATTTGGCTTTTCAATGTTTTACGTACACATATATATTGACGGGAAATTACTTTTTAATCGATAGTCAACGAACACAGGGGAAGATGGCAAATAATATTCCGGAGCGGAATGATGCAGGAAAGCCACGAAAAGTAGGATATGAGCTTGAATTTTCGGGGTTAAAACTACAGCAAGCAGCGGCACTAATACAAAGGCTGTATGGCGGAGAAGTAGCCCGTAAACACCGCTATAGGTATGAGGTAACGGGCACTGAGTTTGGTGATTTCCGAGTTGAACTTGATGCGCGTGCTCTGCGCCGCATGGCCAGTGATAACACCTTTAAAAAA
>NNSL01000024.1 GCA_003123965.1 Balneolaceae bacterium SMO_bin1 | reverse complement strand
TTGCTGGGCATATTGGGGCTGGAATCACGACTATTTCGATTCAGAAAAAGAAGCCAAAGCTTTTTACGACGAACTCTGCTATATGCTCGCCAACCAAATGGCGGCACCCAATAGCCCGCAGTGGTTTAATACCGGCCTCCACTGGGCGTATGGCATTAACGGACCGGCGCAGGGCCACTATTATGTAGATGGCAAATCCGGCGAACTGAAACGATCGGATGATGCCTATACTCATCCGCAGCCGCACGCCTGCTTTATCCAAAGTATTGATGACAACCTCGTAAACGAAGGCGGAATTATGGACCTGTGGGTTCGTGAAGCCCGTCTGTTTAAATATGGATCGGGCACTGGTTCTAACTTCTCAGAACTTCGCGGCGAAGGTGAACGGTTGAGTGGTGGCGGGAAATCATCCGGCTTGATGAGTTTCCTGAAAATCGGTGATCGTGCTGCAGGCGCAATTAAGTCCGGCGGAACAACCCGGCGTGCCGCAAAAATGGTTACGCTCGATTTGGATCACCCCGATATTGAAGAGTATATCAACTGGAAAGTTCGTGAAGAACAGAAAGTGGCTGCGATTGTGGCCGGGTCAAAAATCACACAAAAACACCTGAAGAATATTATTCAGCTCTGCCAGGAGCCTGTAGAAATTGACGGTAAAACGTATAACGGTGCCGTAAGCCGTGATCCGTTGAAAAACGAAGATTTAGGAAAGGCCATCAAACAGGCAAAACGCGATCAAGTGCCTCTGAATTACATTGAGCGTGTGATTCAGCTTGCTGCTCAGGGCTTTACTGATATCGAGTTTGATACGTACGATACAGATTGGAATTCGGAAGCTTATCTGACGGTAAGCGGACAGAATTCAAACAATTCCGTTCGGGTGCCAAACAGTTTTATGCAGGCTGTTATAGATAACGATGAGTGGAATCTGTACGGCCGGATTGAGAAACGAAAAGCCAGGAAAGAGGGAAGAGAACCCAAGCCCATGAAAACCCTGGACGCCAGAGAGTTGTGGGATCAACTCAGTTATGCGGCATGGTCTTGTGCCGACCCCGGTGCTCAGTATCATGATACGATTAATGAATGGCATACATGCCCGGAAGATGGCTCCATTAAAGCGAGTAACCCTTGTTCGGAGTACATGTTTCTGGATAATACGGCGTGTAATCTCGCCTCATTGAACTTGATGAAATATTTCAAAGATGAAAATGGCAGTGAGTTTGATGTTGAATCTATTCGTCACGCTTCAAGAATTTGGACGGTAGTTCTCGAAATTTCCGTATTGATGGCACAGTTCCCATCCAAAGAAATTGCGGATCTTTCTTACATATTCCGAACACTTGGGCTTGGATTTGCCAATATCGGTGCCGCATTGATGGTTCAGGGCGTGCCTTATGATAGTGATGAAGGTTGTGCGATTGCCGGTGCTTTGACGTGCATGATGCATATGAAAGCCTACGCAACAAGTGCCGAACTTGCCAGTGAATTGGGAACGTTTGAAGGCTATGAAAGAAATAAGGAACACATGCTCCGTGTGCTGCGAAATCACAAACGGGCAGCATATAATGTTGATGATGAAGAGTACGAAGGTCTCACCATCAAGCCGATGGGAATCAGTGAAGATTTTTGCCCCAAATACCTGTTGAAAGCCGCCCGTGAAAATGCGGATGAAGCAGTGGAAATGGGAGAGAAGCACGGATACAGAAATGCACAGGTAACCGTAATTGCTCCCACAGGAACCATCGGGTTGGTGATGGATTGTGATACCACCGGAATCGAACCGGATTTTGCCCTCGTGAAGTTCAAGAAACTGGCCGGAGGCGGATATTTTAAGATTAT
>NNSL01000023.1 GCA_003123965.1 Balneolaceae bacterium SMO_bin1 | reverse complement strand
AGTGATTGTAAGAGGGCCGCTGTGTGATCACACGAAATTGACGTTATTGCTGAGAAAAATGGTGCGCATCATATGGTTGAGTGTAAATTTCACAACCGGCAGGATCATACCTGTAATGTAAAAGTGCCATTATATATTCATTCACGGTTTAAGGATGTTGAGAAAGGATGGCGCGATGAAAAAGGTAATACCGGACAATTTAACGCTGGGTGGGTTATCACCAATACACGCTTTACCGATGATGCGTTGGCCTACGGTAATTGCATGGATTTGAAGCTTCTGAGCTGGGGATATCCACAAAATGCAGGCCTGAAAGATTTAATTGAGCAAGTAAACCTGCATCCTATTACTTGTCTTTCATCGCTGGATAAAAAAGGAAAACAGCAGCTGTTGGAACGTGATATTGTTTATTGCAACCAGCTTTGCGAAAATGAAAAAAGGCTTGATGTACTGGATATCACGAAGCGTAAACAACGAGAGATATTAAAGGAAGCGAACGAAATTTGTAACCACGCAAATCAAAAGTAATGGCAAAAATTGAACTTCATTTTCTGGGTGCCGCCGAAACGGTAACGGGATCAAAATACCTGCTGCGCACACCAAGCATAAACGTGCTTGTAGATTGCGGCCTGTTCCAAGGGGTAAAAAAGTTGCGCGAGCTTAATTGGACGCAATTGCCTATAAAAGTATCAGACATAGACGTAGTGTTGCTAACGCACGGGCATCTTGATCACACCGGTTTTTTACCGCGGCTTGCCGATATGGGCTACAACGGCCCGGTTTGGGGTACCGCACCTACCCTTGATATTGCAGAGATAATTTTGCGCGATAGTGCTAAAATTCAGGAAGAGGATGCCGAACGTGCCAACGCCCAAGGGTTCACAAAACACCAGCCCGCCGAACCTTTGTATGATACAAATGACGTCGAGAAAATTTTGGGGCGGTTTCAAGACAAACCCATTGATGAATGGCTTGAACTTGGCGATAATGTGCAGGCTCGATTTCGATATAACGGTCATATTCTGGGTGCCACATTCATTGAGCTGCAAGTGCATAGCAAGAGAATTGTATTTTCCGGTGATATTGGGCGCAATGATGATCCGTTGCTGCGTTCGCCCCAGTTACCGGACGAGGCGGATATATTGCTGTTAGAAAGCACGTACGGCGACCGGCTGCACGGTGCAGAAAATGCTGAAGAAAAGATAGCACAGATCACGAATAAAACAGTGGGGAAAGGAGGCACGCTCATTATTCCAAGCTTTGCTGTAGAGCGTGCACAGCTGCTAATGTACATGCTATGGCAGCTCCGGAAAAGTGAGCAAATACCGGCTATTCCTATCATCCTCGACAGCCCTATGGGGGCAAAGGTGCTTCAGCTCTTTCAAAAATATCCGGAATGGCACAAATTAGATGCAGCTGGATGCAAATCAATGACCGAAGCTGTCCGCGTTGTGCAATCGTTCAGCGAAACGTGGGAGATTATTGATAATAGGGAACCAAAAATTGTGATTGCGGGTAGCGGCATGGTAACGGGCGGACGCGTACTAACCTACCTTAAACAGTACATTAAAAAGCCGGAGACAACAATTCTTCTTGCAGGATACCAGGCAGAAGGAACCCGCGGAAGACAGCTGATGGATGGGTGCTCAGAAATTAAATTTTACGGGGATTATTACCCGGTAAAAGCACAGGTCGAATCACTGCAAAGTCTTTCGGCACACGCCGACCAGCCGGAACTATTAAGTTGGACAACTAATATTCATCAGGAACCTGAACGCGTGTATCTTGTTCATGGTGAACCCCAGGCGACCGATATGCTGCGGCTAAAATTAAAAGATGAA
>NNSL01000021.1 GCA_003123965.1 Balneolaceae bacterium SMO_bin1 | reverse complement strand
AGAAGTCCGGAATATTCCTTTCCCGACCAAAAAGCTTGAGGACTGGAAGTTCATCAGCCTGCGGGATCTTTATAAGGATTCCTATGAGTTGGCTTCTGATCTGGATGTTGAGGTCCCGGATATCCGCGATCATTACCTTCCGGAAAGTAAAGGAGCTCGGTTGACTTTTGTCAACGGTTCTTTTTCCGCTGAACATTCTTCTACTGAAGATATTCCGGATGAAGTACTGATCGGCAATATTGCCAAGTTGGCCGAAGAGGATAATGACCTTCTCAAAGAGCATCTCAATAAGTACGTTGATAACAATTTCCAAGAAGATGTATTTTCGTCTTTCAACAAGGCCTTCTTGAAAGATGGCGTGTTTGTCTATGTGCCGGAAGGACTTACCGTTGACGTGCCATTGCACTTATTATTTGTGCAAACCGATGCGGACACCAACTACTTTACAACCTCGCGAAGTGTGGTTGTTGTGGACAAGAAGTCCGAAGTAACGGTGGTTGAAGACCATATCGGATTAGGAGATAACAAGTACTTCAACCTCCCGGTTATTGAGATCAACGCTGAGGAAGAGTCGTATGTCAAACATACCAAGATTCAGCGCGACAGCCGTGAGGCGATTCATATTGCCCGTACGGCAGCTTTTGTACATCATCACGCAAATTACGAGTCGTATACGATTACACGTGGTGCTAAGCTCTCACGCAATGAGCCGCGGATTTCTCAGCGCGATGAAGAGGTCGAATTTACTGTCGACGGACTTGTACTCATTGACGGCGACCAGGTTTCTGATACGCACTCCGTGATGGATCACCGGTTCTCGCACTGCGAAAGTCACCAACTGCACAAGTGTGTAATTAACGGCAAAGCGCACTCGGTATTCAACGGAAAGATTTTTGTCCGCAAGGATGCGCAAAAAATCGACTCCTTTCAGGAAAACCGAAACTTATTGCTCTCACGCAAAGGAATGGTAAATACCAAGCCACAGCTTGAAATTTTTGCTGATGACGTCGTTTGTACACACGGTGCTACCGTGGGACAGCTGGAGGAAGATGAACTTTTCTACCTGATGAGTCGCGGCCTTAATGAACAGCAAGCGCGCGAAATGCTGATTTACGCTTTTGCGCTTGAAACAATTGAAAATATTTCCGTCGATTCCGTTCAAGACCTGCTCGTTGATGAAGTCCATCGATTCACAGCGAATCAACTTGACTCAAAGTTAACAGTTTAAAGGTTATACATGGCTGAAGCTGTAACAAAATCAAAGGCGGATGTAGATTTTGATCTCATTCGTGAGCAATTTCCTGTCCTTTCGCAACAGGTTAAGGGACAGCCTTTGGTTTATCTTGACAATGCAGCTTCCAGCCAAATGCCTAAGCGGGTTTCCGATCGTATTAATGCTTATCACAAAAATGAGCACGCGAATGTCCACCGGGGTATTCATACGCTCAGCCAAAAGGCTACCGATGCTTATGAGGAAACAAGGACAAAAGTACAGGAATTCATCAATGCGGAAGATAAGCATGAAATCATCTACACAACCGGTACGACCGATTCGATCAACTTGGTAACCAACAGCTTTGGCGACCGGTTTATTGATGAAGGAGATGAAATTCTGCTCTCCGAGATTGAACATCACGCCAATATCGTTCCTTGGCAAATGATTGCCGAAGAGAAAGGAGCGAATATTCGTGTAATTCCCGTTGACGATAACGGTGATATTATCTGGGATAAATTCGTGGTCTGTTTAACGATAATACAGCCATTCTTGCTGTAGGACATGTTTCCAACGCTCTGGGCACTGTTCATCCCATTAAAAAGATGATAGCGGAAGCCCATAAACGAGATATTCCTGTTC
>NNSL01000020.1 GCA_003123965.1 Balneolaceae bacterium SMO_bin1 | reverse complement strand
GGTATTGGCCATACCCGATGGGCTACGCATGGTGCGCCTAATGATATAAATTCTCATCCACACGTTAGTGAGTCTGGAAAAATTGCGCTTGTACATAACGGCATTATCGAGAATTACAATACCTTAAAGAAAGAGCTTAAAAATAAGGGACGGACTTTTCATACCGATACGGATACGGAAGTTATTGCTCAGTTGATCGAAGAGATTTACGAGAATGGAGATGATGAAGAAATTACATTTGAGCAAGCCGTGCAGATGGCGCTGCAGCAGGTTGTAGGTACGTATGGGTTGGCTATTCTGAATGTTGAGGAGCCGAACCGAATTATTGTGGCCCGAAAAGGATCGCCTTTACTACTGGGTATTGGAGAGGATGAGATGTTTGTTGCTTCAGATGCTTCGCCCATTGTTGAGCATACGAAAAAGGTGATTTACCTGGATGACGGGGAAATGGCTATTGTCAAAAAAGATGGATATGAAGTGAAGACCATCAACGATGAGCCGCTTACGAAGAAAGTTCATGAGCTGGCAATGAGCATTGAAGAAATCGAAAAAGGTGGTTATCCGCACTTTATGCTCAAGGAGATTTTTGAGCAGCCGCGCGCTATTTCGGACTGTCTGCGCGGACGTATAAATGTTGAGAATCACTCGATACAATTAGGGGGTATTGCTGATGTTCTTGATAAACTGGTGAATGCCAACCGATTGATTATCGCAGCTTGCGGTACCAGTTGGCATGCTGGTCTGGTAGCCGAGTATTTGTTTGAGCACTTGGCGAAGCTTTCGGTAGAGGTGGAGTACGCTTCTGAATTCCGTTATCGCGAAGCTCTTATTGATGAGGATGACGTAATGCTCGTGATTTCGCAGAGCGGTGAAACGGCGGATACGCTGGCGGCCCTGCGAACGGCCAAAGAACGAGGAGCGTTAACGCTGGGCGTTTGTAATGTGGTGGGATCAACCATTGCCCGTGATACTGATGCAGGGGTTTATACCCATGCCGGACCGGAAATTGGAGTGGCTTCGACCAAAGCATTTACGACGCAGGTTTCGGTACTGGCGATGATGGCGATCCTGCTGGGGCAAAAACGAGGGGTGCTTGATGAAGATTATGCGGCTCGGTTGATTGAAGAGTTGAATCGCATTCCCGATAAGGTGCAGCAAATTCTGGATAACAGCGATTCTCTCAAAGATATGGCTCGGCTTTTTAGCTATGCCCCGAACTTTTTGTACCTGGGACGTACATACAACTTCCCGGTGGCATTGGAGGGTGCGCTGAAGCTCAAGGAGATTTCATATATCCATGCCGAAGGCTATCCTGCAGCAGAGATGAAGCACGGCCCTATTGCCCTTATCGATGAGATGATGCCGGTGGTTGTAGTTGCTGCTACCGATCATACCAATGAGAAGATGATCAGTAACATCGAAGAGGTGAAAGCACGTGAAGGGCGTATTATTTCGATAACGGGCGAAGACAATGAGGAAGTTATTAATCTTTCTGAATTCTCATGTCCGATTCCCGAGACCGAAGATTGTCTTTCCCCAATGCTTACGACTATTCCTTTGCAGCTGCTATCCTATTATATTGCCGTGAACCGCGGCTGTAATGTAGATCAGCCTCGAAATCTGGCTAAAAGTGTTACGGTAGAATAAGGGTTAATAAAGGCGATTTCTTAAGGGCAGGGCTGCATAAGCTTTGCCCTTTTGTATTTTAATGAGGTTTTTAGTGGTAAACGATTTATAAATTAGCCGCGTTTTACTGATCTATGACGACATTACAAATTAAAATATGGTATGTGACCGCTGTATTATGACGGTGCAGCAGGTGTTGGAAGATCTGGGATATGATGTTGAATCTATAACCCTT
>NNSL01000019.1 GCA_003123965.1 Balneolaceae bacterium SMO_bin1 | reverse complement strand
CGGCGCCCGGTTACCAGGGACCGGAATCGGAGCATTTTGACGGCACCAAATTCAATAACCCCGACAAAATTCGCGGCCGCGGCCTGTACGACATGGCCAAAATGGGCCGTTACCGGCGATCGCGGAGAATGGCAAAAGCTCAACCATGATGTTGTGCCGGTGCCCAGCCACCAAAGTCGGCACACCAACACCAGCGAAGTGGCCGTCACTTTTGTGAATCACACCACCTTTTTAGTGCAGGTTGATGGCCTGAATATCCTAACCGACCCCATCTGGAGCCACCGCGCCAGTCCGTATTCCTGGGTAGGTCCCAAAGCGCATGCGTCCGCCCGGAATCCAGTTTGACGAACTGCCGCCCATTGACCTGGTATTGATCAGCCACAACCATTACGACCATCTGGACATGCCCACGGTGAAACGGCTGCACCGGCAACACGAGCCGGCGTTTATCACCCCGCTTGGCGTTGGTCAGCTTTTGCTAAATAACACCATTGGCAGCACCGATCTCGACTGGTGGGATGAGCATCTTTTTGATGATCAAATCAGAATAAACGCCGTGCCCGCCCAGCATTTTTCCGGCCGCGGCGTTTTCGATCGTGACCGGACGCTATGGTGCGGATACGTGGTGGAAACGCCCTCCGCCAGCCTCTATTTTGCGGGTGATACCGCCTATGGCAGCTTTTTTACCGACATCGGCCGTGCCTTTGAGATCGACATTTCGCTGATTCCCATTGGGGCCTACAAACCACGCTGGTTCATGCAGCCCATCCACACCGACCCGGATGAGGCCGTGAAAATTCACCGCGATGTACAATCCACGGTGAGCATTGGTTCGCATTTCGGCACTTTTCCGCTGGCGGATGAAGCCATGGACGAGCCCAAAACCGACCTCGATGCAGCACGCCAGCAGCACGGCATCGCCGCCAAAGATTTCATCACCCTGCAGGAAGGCCAGTTGGAGATTATTGAACCCGCTCCCGCCTCCATGAAAATAGCCGGTGAGTAGGTATTAAATTATCTACTCAATTTGTTTCCATTCTATTCGTTTAGGATATTGGCACACAACGACAAATTAAGAGCATACCTCACTATGAAAGTCTTTCGGTTTACACTGCTTCTGGCAGCTGTTTTTATGATGGCGATTTCCGCCTCAGCCCAAACCACCATCACCGGTATTGTTAAAGATGCCAAAACCGGCGAAACCCTGCCCGGGGTAAATGTGTACCTGGCGAATACCACCATCGGTGACGCAACCAACGGCAAGGGATCGTTTAAAATTACTACCACTGAGACCGGCACCTATGAACTGGTCTTCAGCTTTATCGGCTACAAGAAAAAAGTGGAGCAAATTAATGTAGTACCCAACAAAGATATTACGGTAAATGCCACCCTGCAGCCCGACCAATATGAAATGGAAGAAATAAAAGTTTCTGACTCAAACGAGCTGTGGCAGCGGCGGTTTCAGCGCTTTCGGCGGGAATTTATCGGGCAAACCGACTTTGCCCAGCGCACCGAAATTGAGAATCCCTTTATTATTGACTTTAGCGAGAACGAACAGGGCAACTTGGTCGCATCAGCCCCGCAAGCACTGGAAATTACAAACCGGGCATTGGGGTACCGGCTGTATGTTGAACTTGATGCTTTTAACTGGACCAATAACCAAGGCGGATTTTACAAAATATACCCGAAGTATGAACTCATGGAGCCCGAAAATGAAGACCAACGGGAAGAGTGGGCGGAGAACAGACGCGAAACCTATAAAAACTCGCTGCAGCATTTTCTAACAAGCCTGTATCACCAAACGCTGAACGATAACCAATTTACCATCGAAAATCCTTCCAAACTCATCCAACTGAGTGAGGC
>NNSL01000018.1 GCA_003123965.1 Balneolaceae bacterium SMO_bin1 | reverse complement strand
CGGCATCAATTACTTCTAATTGCTGCTTTTTATTAATATCATGACTGAGCACTAATCGGCTGATGGCCAAAGCTGATTCACGCTCATATTCAGTTCCGATGATGTTCGGTAATTGCTCAAATAAGAAGGAGAGTGTCTTAGCATCACCTTGTCGACCTAACACCAGGCTAACTCCAGCACGCTGTTCTGGTTGATTAATCCAGTACTGCTCCAAATCACGCAGCTTTGTCTCATTTAATTCATGCATGCTCAGAGCAAACCACGCCTGTGGCGATCCGGCTTGCTTTACTTCAGAAATAAAATTGGATATCGAATCGATGGGAGTGTGAGCCAGTGCACGCCAAGCCTGCTGGCGTACTTCGGCAGAAGAATCTCTGGTAAAAGTAAGCAGCGATTGGGCATCGCGGTCATACACGCCTTCATATAATTCGGGGTATGCACTGGTGATTGAGGTGTCTGTGATGGGCTGTGGTGCATCACCCTGGCGGCAACCCGAAATTGCCAGAATAATTCCAATAATGAAAACAGCTATCAACGGGCCGTATCGCTGCAAATTCATAGGCTACCTACAGCGAGGGTTTGTGATCTTCGGCCTCTTCTACCAACTCGCTGTCCTTTTTGCGGTGAATGGTTTCCAGCTTGCCGTTGCCGTTTTTTACGGGCCTCGTGCAACTGGGAATCTTTGATCCACGCGCGACCGCCGTCGTGCTGGAAGCGCTTGCTGTTTTTGAACATGTGAGCCTGTTTGTGCAAATCGGGTAATTCTTTACTCATAGCTGCTAGTCTGGTTAAAAATCATCGTTTATAACATACTATTTTTACAATAGAGACGCATCCCAATTTTTACTTTTCATTCATCGAAAGAACGCTTATATTTGGAGTCTCTACGAAAAGCATTTTTAAACTCAAGAATCTACACTAATGTACGCAGTTGTTGAAATAGGAGGACATCAGTACCGGGTTGCCGAAGGCGATGTCTTGTACGTGGACAAGCAGCACGAAGAAACCGGCAATTCCATCACCTTTGACCAGGTATTGTTGATTAACGATGGCGATGGCGGTCTCGATTTAGGCGGCCCTACCGTTGATGGCGCCACCGTAGAAGCTACACTGGTTGATCAAGTGAAAGCCGATAAGGTTATTGTTTTCAAGAAAAAGCGGCGCAAAGGCTACCGTAAGAAAAACGGCCACCGTCAGCCGATGTCGCAGATTAAAATTGAGTCGATTTCTACTTCAGGCTCTTCAACCAAGAAGAAAAAAACCGAAGAAAAGAAAGAGACTTCTTCCAGCGAGAGCAACGGTCAGGTATCAACCGATATGACAGCTAAAGAAGCTATTGATCATATCGAGAATACTCCCCTCAGCGAACTGAAAGGATTTGTTCCCGAAGACGAAGATCGCGTAACGGTACAGCGCGCGTGGGAAGACAAGCAGGAAAACGAAGGATAACTCAAAAAATTTAGTTAGTTATGGCACATAAGAAAGGACAAGGATCTACACAAAACGGTCGCGATTCGATATCAAAACGCTTAGGCGTTAAAAAATATGGTGGCGAAATTGTGCGCGCCGGAAACATCATCGTGCGTCAGCGCGGAACGAAGTTTCACCCCGGCCAAAATGTTGGTCGCGGCAGCGATGATACGCTTTTTGCTAAAGCCGACGGACAGGTTGTATTTCACCGTCGCGGTGGACGTAAGCACGTGAGTATCGAAGCGGTCTAGAAACAACCGTTAAAAAATTTAAAAGCCTTGGTCCCTGTTACGGGATTAAGGCTTTTTTTATTACCATCATTTCTATGAAAACACTCCCCGGACTTCCAAACCTTTCGGTTGGCACTATCTTTTGCATCGGCCGCAACT
>NNSL01000017.1 GCA_003123965.1 Balneolaceae bacterium SMO_bin1 | reverse complement strand
ATATGTCTTTCGATCGCCATGATCCCATACCACGCAACAGCGAAATCTCAGTTAATCATCTGATTGAAAAGCTGAAGAATCGGCTCAATATCGATCTCAAATCGTGCGTAGGGGAAGCCCAATGGGACGATCGGAGCATTCGGGAATCAGAACTACACCGGCCGGGATTGGCCCTGGCCGGCTATACCGAGTTATTTACCCATCGGCGAATACAGGTGCTGGGCAACACCGAATGCCAATACCTTGATCATCTTACAAAAGATAAGCGGCTAGAAGCCTTTAGCAGGCTTCTGGAGTTTGATATCCCCATCATATTTTTGACAGATGCCAACAGCTTGGCTGATAATCTTGTCAAAAAGGTGAAAGAAGCCGGCATTCCCCTTTTTAAAACGCCACTGGAGACTACTCGGTTTATGTTTTTGGTGCGTGATTTCCTGGAAGACCAGTTTGCCCTGCAAACCATGGTTCACGGATCAATGATGGACGTTTATGGCATCGGAATATTGATTGTAGGAAAATCGGGTATCGGAAAAAGTGAGGTAGCACTGGATCTAATTGAACGCGGGCACCGGCTGGTAGCAGATGATGTTGTAATGCTTACCAAAAAACGTAACGTACTAATGGCCGCCCCTACCGAAATGAACAAACACTTTATGGAAATACGGGGACTTGGTATCATCGATATCATGTCTATGTTTGGTATTCGGGCTATACGTTATCAAAAACGGCTAGAAGTAGTGCTAGAATTAAACTTATGGCAAGAGTCCCAAAATATTGAGCGAACAGGTCTTAATAACGACACCTCATCCATCTTAGGGCTTGATATACCGCGCATAAAACTTCCCATCACTCCCGGAAAAAACATAACGGTAATTGCCGAGGTAATTGCAATGAACTATTTACTTCGGCATTATGGTTATGATCCTGCTGAAGCGTTTCAGGAAAAAGTTAAAACGAGCATAGCCAAGAAGAAAGAGCATCCCGGATTTCCAAAGCGAGCTATAGAGTACTTTGAAGGTGATATAGAATAGATATAGGTGTTTAAATTTGTAAAATAATTCCTTATACTTGTACGATTTATAGATTTTGTTTCCGCAAGGGATATAATCAAATTCAATATGAGTTTTAAAAAGTATTTTTTGTACGATAAAAATAATTCCAACTTTATTCCGGTTGAGTACAACACGCTTGAACGCGTTATTTATTCAGCTTGCCTTTGGATCATTGGCGGAGTAGTTCTCTGCGGTTTAGGAATTGCAGTATTTACAAAAACGGTTGGTACTCCTGCAGAGGTTGCTTTACAAGCTGAAAATCAAGAATTGCTTGACCAGCTTACCAAAACCAAAGAAACCATCCAAAAATATCAGGAAGATCTTCAGCAGCTGGCTCAAAATGATAATGAGCTGTATAGATCTATGCTTGGAATGCAGCCTATCTCCTATGATGAGCGCCAATCCGGGGCGGGTGGTGCAGACGTTTACTCTGAATTTGATGCGTATGATGAAGAAACGGCTGAAATACTAAAGTGGACGGCCGAGAATATTGAGAAAATGAATCGTACCATTGATATTCAGAAAACAAGCTTCGAAAATATTAAGAAAAAGTATAACGCCAACCGCGAAAAGTTTACGCATATTCCCGCTATCAAGCCGGTAAATGGGCCCTTAATTAGTGGTTTTGGCATGCGCTACCACCCCATTCTTAAATATCAGCGTATGCATGAAGGGCTTGATTTTTCAGCTAATATAGGCGACCCGATATTTGCAACTGGTGACGGAGTAATTAAGCATGCAGGCAGAAAAGGCACTTACGGCAATCTTGTGATAATTGATCACGGTTTTGGTTATGAGACTTATTATGCTCATTTATC
>NNSL01000016.1 GCA_003123965.1 Balneolaceae bacterium SMO_bin1 | reverse complement strand
TTTGATTGCTACCGAGGCTTTCTTGCTCAATGGTTTCGCTTGATAGCGAACTAAGGGTGTGCACTACGGGCAGCTGCTCATTTTGTTGCTGAATGATAAATGCGATGCGTTTGCCATCAGGGCTGTAGGATGGTTCAAATGCATTATGTTCTGCTTCGGTCAGCTGTACAATTTCATTGGTTTTTAGGTCGTATTCGTATACCTGAAGCGTGCCGGAGAAGTCGGCGCTGAAAAGCAATGATTGACCGGAAGGATGCCAGGCAGGATCATAAACAGAGCCGGCGCTGAATGAAATATCCGGATCCTTTGAAAACGCCTGGCTGAGATCCTCCGCTGTGCTTAACCAGAGCGCTTGGTTCCCGTTGTGATTGGCGATGATCGCAAGTGAGTCGGGATTGTGAGGATGCGCCTCTACAGCAGTAAGCTGGTAGCTATCTTTTTTGAAAAGAGAGCTAACTGATTGATTAGTTAAATTATCAACACTTGCTTTTATGAGTTCAAAGCTGGTTTCATGTGTCTTTAAGGCGTAAATGGCAGAATCACCGGCAAAAGATGGCGCAAACAGTCGTTGATCCGAATGAAGCTTTTGTATTTTCCCCGAATTAAGATAGGCCTTTGCCAGCGTGGCTTTATAAGCATTGGGGTAAACAGCATCGGGATCATAGTAGCTATAAATAATCGTTTCGCGATCCGGGGAAAGCGTGTAGTGGTAATCAGTGACGGAGTTGGTGGTTGCGATAGGCTCCATCGATTCCTCGCTGATATCATAACGGTAAAACCCGGGTCGGTTATTGTAAAAAGAGCCGTAGAAAACCAGCGTAGAATCAGAGAGCCATTTCGGTCGGCGAATCTCCCGCCCTTCGCCTTTTATTGGCAGTGGTTGGTAAGTAGTAGCATTGTCAGGATTGTTATCGAATGCTTCGGTTGTAGAATCTTCAAAATTGTTGTACAGTTGTGACGGCCACTGACCGGTGGCATATTTTAGGGCAACCCCGTACCCCAGAAAGGGCCAGCGGATGTTAAAGTCAATGGCATCGCGTGAAATATCAGTTCCGTATGTGTTTTGCAGCCAGTTGGTGAATTCGAATCCGCCTATGTAATGCCGGTTAAAAGGACGCGTTTCGGCCGGGAAGTGCACCATTTGGCCCATAGACCACCGCTGGGGACTTTGAAATATGGATGAAAATTGATTGGAAAAGTACGGGTGATTACCGCGTCCGCCGCCCTCCACTACCGAGGCGCTTTCGTAATAGGTGGCCAACCCTTCTCGTACGCCCGAGGGGGAAGCCCCGTGCAACGATCGCGCCAGGTCGGGTGAAAATAGATTCACCAGCCAGCCCGTGCCAAACCCGCCCATGTTGTTCAGGTGCAGCGCGTGGACCAGCTCGTGTGGTACTACATTTTCCAGCCAGCCGCCGGTTCTGGGATTCAGCGCTTTGCCTTTGATGGGCGGAATATCAATCTCGGAGCGAAAATGAAGCGAGGTTACCAGTCCGTTGGAGCGGTCGTTGTAGTCGGTAAGGATGACCGGGAAATTGTGCAGCGCACCGCCTGTGAGTTGTTGCACCTTGGGGTACTCGTGTTCCAAAAGGCGCGCCGTTTGCCAGGCGGCCGAATCCTGCCCCTGCGGATAAACAATTTGAAAATGATCGGTGGTAAGCTGCTGCCAGTTTTGATTCGGCGGCCGGTACTGGGCCGGGTAAAGCTGGGCAACGGCGGATGAGGCAACCCAAAGTAGCAAGACCAAGAGCGTTATTAATTTACGTACCATACATAATTGATGATTGTTGCAAAACCGAATTAATCTAATAAAGAATGAGCACTATCATCAATAATACTTATCTAAAACGATACGATCATTTGGAAACATTGCATCGCTGCTGGG
>NNSL01000015.1 GCA_003123965.1 Balneolaceae bacterium SMO_bin1 | reverse complement strand
TCATTTATGGCTTTAAGATGTTCAGGCTCGGCCCGGCTAATCATTAATCAAAAAAGTAAGGTCGGTATGCAGCTATGAATTGACTTTTGATTTCTTTTTACCTACTTGTTCCTTCCTGTCGTTTTTCGCAGGCTTCGGTATCCTGGCAAGTCCCGAAAAAGTGGAGTGAATGCCCTGAGATATCAAACTTGTGGATTTTCTCCATCATCGTTTTGATCTCCTGAATGCGGGGGTCACAGAATTCTAACACCTTGCCGCACTTTTTACAGATGATATGGTCGTGCTGTTGGTAGGCATAAGCACGCTCATAATAATATTGGTTTTCACCAAATTGCTGGCGCTGAACCAACCCGCATTCCACTAAAAGGTCAAGGGTATTATATACCGTTGCCCGGGAGACGCGGGTACCGCCTTCTTTCATATTGAAGAAGATATCATCGGCATCAAAGTGACCATCGGCCCGGTAAATTTCTTCGAGCACCATGAAGCGCTCAGGGGTTTGCCGCTGATTGTGCTCCTTTAAATATGAGCTGAAAATTTCTTTAACTAAATCAATTGTTTCTTCACTTGCCGGATGTGCCATAACATCAATTTTTCTTTTAATATAAGGATTTGGGATACCTAAAAAAATTCAATCGCTACACCTGTAACAAGCAATAATAACGAGAAATATTGGCATGTGCTGAATTTTCGATTCAGAATGTTATATTCGAGCAGTACAAATAGATTGTGATCGGTGGTTTAAACAGTAACTAACTTTTGATTATGCCCACAGTTGTAGCTTTTGAGACGTTAACGGACCTGTTTCTAAACTTATCTAAAAAGTATAAAGGGACCGATAAAACGGCCTTTGCGCGTAAACCCAAGACAGATGAACCCTACGAGACGATAACCTGGGATCAGGTTCATGAGGACGCCCATGCGTTGGCGGCTTATATGATAAAGCACGGTATCGAGGCCGGAGATCGGGTGGCCATCCTCAGTGAAAACCGCTACGAGTGGGCCGTAGTGGATCTGGCTATGCAATTGATTGGAGCCATAAATGTATCGCTTTATACATCGCTGCCGCCCAAGCAGTGTGAGTATATCTTAAAGAATTCTGAGGCAGAAATGTTCTTTGTTTCTACGGGCATTCAGCTTAAGAAAGCGCGGGAAGTATTTGATAATTGTGAGGATTTAAATCGCGTTATTGCTTTTGACGAGCCCAATATTTCCAGTTACCTGGATGATGCCTACGTTTCTCTTTTTGAGGATGCAATGACTGAGGGGACAAAGGAATTGCCAAAAGTGGAAGATGAAATAGATCGACGCAGTAAGGCCATTGAGCCCGAAGATCTGGCTACACTTATTTATACCTCGGGTACGACGGGCAAGCCAAAGGGAGCGATGCTTACGCACCGCAATATTGTGAGTAATATTAAAGCGGCTCACCAGCGTATTGATATTATGGAAACGGATCGCTGCTTGTCCTTTTTGCCGCTTTGCCATTCGTTTGAACGAACGGCCGGGTATTATGCGATGATGGCAGGCGGAGCAGAGATCTATTATGCCGAAAGTGTAGATACGGTGGCAAAGAATATGACGGAAGCGCATCCCACTATTATTATGAGTGTGCCGCGGCTCTTTGAGAAGATTTATAATCTTGTCTCCAAAAGTGTAGAAGAGGGTAGTGCCGTTAAGCAGAAAATTTTTAACTGGGCACAGAAAGTGGGTCGTAAATATGCAGACGGTCAGCGCGGATTGGTTTCGATGCAGAAAAAGCTGGCCGATAAGCTGGTGTTTGACAAGTTGAAAGAACGTACCGGCGGACGTATTCGCTTTTTTGTGTCGGGCGGTGCTGCATTGCCGGCAGAGATTGGTCATTTCTTTATGGGTGCCGGGCTCCA
>NNSL01000014.1 GCA_003123965.1 Balneolaceae bacterium SMO_bin1 | reverse complement strand
AAGACCACCGTTACTAGCTGGCTGGCACATACCTGGAAGGTGGCTGACAGATCACACGTATTGGCAGGCAATATCGGTTATGCTTTTTCAGATAGCGTTGATGAAACCTCTGCCACTAAAGAAGCCATACTTGAGGTGAGCAGTTTTCAGCTGGACCATATTGACACCTTCCGGCCTCACATAGGACTGTTGCTCAACATCACGCCTGATCATTTGGACAGGTACGAAGACAGTATTGATAAGTATGCGGCATCAAAATTTCGCATAACGGAAAATCAAAATGAAGATGACTGGTTTATTTACAATTTCGATGACCCGTTGATTAAGGAACATGTCGAATCGCTTAAAAAAAAAGCAGGTGTCCCAAACTCCTGGCCTTCTCCAATACCGGAGAAGTGCCAAGCGGAGCTTTTGTTCGAAACAAGGAAATCATCATCAATATCAACAACAAAGAAGAAGTACTTATGCCAATTGATGAATTAGGTTTAAGCGGTAAACACAATTTGAATAACGGCCTGGCTACCGCACTGGCGGCCCGGGCTGCGGAAATCAAGAATGATGTGATTCGTGAAAGCCTGCGCACTTTTGAAGGCGTTGAACACCGGCTGGAACAGGTACGCACGGTTGATGGCGTGAAGTATATAAACGACAGTAAAGCAACAAATATCAATGCTGTATGGTATGCCCTGGATAGCTTCAATATGCCTATGGCCCTGATTTTGGGCGGCCGTGATAAAGGCAACGACTATACCGAACTGGCCGACCAGATACGGGAGAAAGTACATACCATTATTGCCATCGGAGAAGCGCAACCGATGATAGAAGAACAGTTAAAAAATACGGTTCCCAATTTTGAAAAAGCTAAAACCATGAAAGAGGCGGTACTGCTTGGTAAGAAATTTACCAAACGAGGAGAAATTGTATTGCTAAGTCCCGCATGTGCCTCTTTTGATATGTACGAGAATTACGAGCACCGCGGAAATGAATTTAAAAGAATAGTTAACGGACTTTAATAATGGTCAGTTGTGTGTGGTTAGTTGAAAAAAACAACCACACACAACAACCAACAGACAACATACAAATAGTGATCTTCACGACTCCAAATAAAAACATCTCATCCATTATGGGCACCAGCCCGGATGACATTGATACACCTAAACAAGGCAGCGATCGCGTACTCCTTGTATCAGTTATCATATTGATGATATTTGGAGTTTTAGCAGTCTATTCAGCAATCGCCTATTTCGCCGAATCTAATCAAACCACCGCCGGGAGCCTGGTTATCGGACACATTACGAAGCTGGGCATGGCTTTTATTGTGATGCTCATTGCTTCTAAGTTTGATTACCATCTGCTGATAAAATTCAGCCGCTTTGGCATAATAATAAGCTGGCTTCTGCTAATCGGTGTCATGTTATTCGGCAACGAAGTATTTGGCGCCAAAAGATACCTGGACATCGGCGGTTATAACTTCCAGCCTTCTGCCTTTGCCGCCGTGGCCCTGCTTGTGCATGTAGCCGTACTCTTGGATGAAAAACAAGACTATATAAAAGATTTTAAGAAGGCTTTTCTCCCAATCATGTTCTGGGTAGTAATCACATGTGCGTTGATCGGCATTGAAGATTTTAGCAGTGCAGCCATTCTAATGGCTATGAGCCTGCTAATTATGTTTATCGGAAGAATCAGCATGATGCAGTTAGGAACGCTGGTGGTTATCGGACTAATTGGAGCTTCTGCACTCATAATGCAATCACCAGAACGCCAGAGCCGGATACATCAATATGTAAATCAGATTGTAGATATCAACAGTGAGGAATTTAACGGGGAAGAAGGCTACCAGGCGCAACAGGCACATATAGCTATAGCCCAAGGCGAAGTTTTCGGCGTCGG
>NNSL01000013.1 GCA_003123965.1 Balneolaceae bacterium SMO_bin1 | reverse complement strand
CTGCGGTGGCGCGGACAAATGGAGGAAAATGCCAAAACGCTGGCCTATGGCAATACGCTGCCGGAAATGAATCACAATGAAATTGTGGGGTGGGACCAGATTGTGCACCTCACCGGACGCCTACTCGGTGGTGATACTCCGCGATAGTGACGATCATCCGAAAGTAGCCCAGCGCATGCAAATTGTTGAAGATTTGATATCCGACCAGGTGTCGTCCATCAATGTGCTTTCAACCCGGGGTGAATCGCGGCTCACGCGCATGTTTTGCTCATTCAGCTGGCCGACTGGACCAGCTTTTACCTGGCCATGCTGAACGGGGTTGATCCAACGCCCATCGCCAAAATTGACCTGCTCAAGCGCCGACTCTCTGAATTATAATCGAACAGAAAATCAGAAACTTAACGCGACTACTCGAGTAGAATTGATGCGCAGTATATGAACCAGAATATTGATTCAAATATTGCGCTGCTTTGTCTATCTTGGAGAAAGTTAAGCAGGCAATCCATTTTGTTCGATAATGATCAGTTCAAAAAGCACTTGAGTACGCAGTGGCTTGGCCAGAGCATTTTTTATTTTGAGGAACTTGAATCGACAAACAGCTACCTCAAAAGCCTTGCTTCAGATCAAGTTGCCCATGGGCAGTTATGCATCACAGATCATCAGACCAAAGGTCGCGGGCAGTATGAGCGTAATTGGGAAAGCAGTGCCGGTGACAACCTAACCTTTACGCTTGCTTTTAAGCCCTCAAGTACCGGGCGATTACACGTTCTGGCATTAGCTTGTGCCCGGGCGGCTGTATCACAAATTGAGGATTCGTTGCCGTGCGAAGCTTACATCAAATGGCCGAATGATATTTTGATTGAGGGCAAAAAGGTGGCCGGTATATTAACCGAATCAATGTTCAGCGGTAACGAGCTGGACCGATTATTAATTGGCATTGGGCTGAATGTAAACCAGCAGCAATTTTCGGACGAATTGAAAAGCAAAGCCACCTCTTTACGGCATATCAACCAGCGACCGGTTGATCGCGAGCAATTTTTGGCGGAGCTACTTTCGCGTATTGAGTATGCATACACCCGATGGCACAAGCAGAATGATGCACTGCTGCGCTCCATCAACCAGAAGATTATCGGTTATGGCAGCTGGGTACAGGTACAGGTAAACGGGCATGCTTCATCAGAGCGACATAAGCTATTGGGCATCAATCAGCAAGGAGAATTAACTACCGTTAGTAAAGAAGGAGATTTGGAAACGTTTTCCTATGAGCAAATCCGACTTATTACCGATTGAGCAAACTGTTCAGTCGCATCTTCAAGAACATTTTTCGCGCTCTTCATCCCCATCATTTGTAGTGGGCGTAAGCGGCGGCGCAGATTCCATGTGCCTGCTTCATCTGCTGCACTCGCTGGGAGCTGATTTACAGGTGGTGCACGTAAACTATCATAAGCGAGGAGCGGAGTCGGATAAAGATGCTGAATTGGTGGAACAAGTGTCTGATCGACTAGGCATAGCATGCAAAATAATTGAGGTGCAGCCTGAGGAAGCTGGCGATGAGAACTTTCAGCAATGGGCCCGGGATGTACGGTACAGTGCATTTGAGGTTAAGGCTGAGGCTGAGGGGAGCGATGCTATAGTAACGGCGCATCACCAGGACGACCAGCTTGAAACGATATTGCAGAAAATATTTCGCGGCGGCGGGCTGGCCAGCTGGTCAGCCATGGAAGTTTGGGATGGCCGTTTATTTCGTCCCTTGCTGAATGTAAGCCGCCAGGAAATTGAAGACTATTGCCGCCAAAAATCTATTATATACCGGGATGACGCCACGAACTTCGAATCCGATTACGCGCGCAATTTTTTACGTAATGATTGGCTCCCGGAGCTGCAAGATCACTTTCCTGG
>NNSL01000012.1 GCA_003123965.1 Balneolaceae bacterium SMO_bin1 | reverse complement strand
TTTTCTGTTCCATTCGCCACACTGGATGTTGCCGGTGCTTCCGTCACCGTTCTTGCTACCGGATTTTTTGATGAAAGTAACGTAACTGATGGCAACGGATTCGGTTTGATAGCCGTACTGGCAGACGGTACAGTACTTGAACTTGAGCAATATGTGCCAACTGCAATCCTTCAAATCATTCATAATTCTCCAGACCCAGCTTTAGAGTCAGTCGATATTTTTTGTGAACGACCAAATCGCGTATGAAAGTTTGAACTTTCGGGAAGCCACAATGTTTGACCCTGTGCCTGCCGGTGTTGACTTGAGTATTGAAATTGCTCCCGCTGGAGCTGGAATTGAGAATGCGCTGGATCCGATTGCGGTAACTCTTGATGAAAGTGAAAGCTACATTGCGGTTGCATCCGGTGTACTCGCCTCTTCAGGATTCACCAATACCGCCGATTTTTCACTCGAACTCTTTACGGGCGGAAAAGCCAATTCAGCTAATGAAAATGGGGTCGAATTAAATGTGCACCACGGCGCGCCGGATGCACCTAATGTAGATATCTATCTCGAACAAACCGGGAGCGTTGATCCAGCAGTGTCCAACCTAGCTTATTCTGACTTTACGGGTTATGTACCGTTTGCTTCAAATGACGAAACCATAGGTATTGCGGAACAGGCGGAGATATTCTGCTGGAATTCCCGGCACCCCTCAGCTCATTTACAGGTGAAGCCATTACAGTTCTTGCCTCGGGCTTTTTTAATACCGAAAATGTAACCGATGGTAATAGTTTTGGACTTCTTGTTGTGCAAAATGACGGAACAACAACATTGCTGCAGGCTGTATCAACAAGCATCGACGAAATCGACGGTATGCCACAGGAGTTTGCTCTCGAACAGAACTATCCAAACCCTTTCAACCCATCAACCAAAATTGAGTACGCTCTGCCACAAGCTGCCAGCGTGCAGATTGCGGTTTACAATGTGGTTGGTAAGCGGGTAGCTACCCTGCTCAACAATGAGCAGCAGTCCGCCGGATTCCACTCTGTCTCGTTTGACGCAAGCAACCTTGCCAGTGGCATGTACCTGTACAGAATCCAGGCAGGCAACTTTATTCAAACGCGTAAAATGACGCTCATTAAATAAACGCTTAAGCTGACTTTCAGCTTTAAGTCATTACAAGGCCTTCCGGTTAATTCGGGAGGCCTTTTTTTTATTTCAGCCTTGTTCTTTAATTCTCATATTCCTGTCTCTTTGAAAGCGCTCAAGAACGACGTTTAACATATTTACGGCTGTTTATCTTTCCTTATGAGGTAACAATTTCGTTTCTTATCTGCGAACCTCAATTTTCTTTGAATTTTATGAAACGGACCGCAACTCTTCTTTTTTTAGGACTTCTCACGATAACTTCAGCTCTTCACGCACAAACAACCATTTCTGAAAAAACCGCCGGAATGGAGCACTATGAAGGCTTCTTTGACTTTTGGTGGGATGACGCCGAAGGGAAAATATGGATTGAAATCGATAAGCTGGACGAGGAAATTCTGTACGTCAATTCTCTCGCTGCAGGTCTGGGTTCGAACGATATCGGCCTGGACAGAAGTCAGCTGGGCGACACCCGTGTGGTGATGTTTCAAAAAATCGGACCGAAACTGCTGATGGTCCAGCCCAACTACGGGTTCCGCGCCAGCAGCGATAATGCGCTTGAGCGGAAATCAGTAAATGAAGCCTTCGCTCAGTCCGTGCTCTGGGGTTTTACCGTTGAGGTTTTTGAAGACGGTCGCGCACTCGTTGATGCCACCGAATTTCTCCTCCGTGATGCACATGATGCTATTGGAAGTCTGCGAAACCGCGGCGAGGGCAACTATTCGCTGAATGCAGGCCGATCGGCTATTCATCTGCCTGGTACGTTT
>NNSL01000549.1 GCA_003123965.1 Balneolaceae bacterium SMO_bin1 | reverse complement strand
CCGGGCAAAATGGCCAGCGTTTGTTCAAGCCGGTTCAAATTTTCAGGTGAAAATTGGGGCGGAAGCTGAATCATAAATGGTCCCAGCCGATGGCTGATTGCATCAAACCGCTGCAGGAAATCGGTGATGTCGGCTTCGGTATCATCTAACTGTTTATGATGAGTTATAGACCGATGAAATTTAAAACAGAATTTAAAGCCATCGGGGGTTTGGTCGGCCCATTTCTGCAGCGTATCGGGCTGAGGGATATTGTAGAAAGTAGTATTACCCTCAACCGCATTAAACACGCGTGCATACTGCCGCAAATACTGATCCGAGCGAGCGTCATCAGTAAAAAACTGGCCCACCCATTCATCGAGGCTCCAACCTGTGCACCCAATATGATATTTGGTTATCGCCATATACGCCCGTGGTTAATCAATACTCTGTGCATGCTGATCTTTTGTATTCTGCACGAAGTTCAACCTAAATAAACAACATTTTTTGAAAAGTAGTAATCGCATTTGTTTTCCAAACCTAGGCAATTTGCATAGCGTAAAATGAATTCTATATTTGGGCAACCCAATCATTTATAGAGTTTAACTGCATGCAATTCGCATTTCTTGATTATTTAATCATGGCCCTGTATCTGGCCGTGCTCATTGGCGTGGCTATTCTTGCCAAACGGCGCGGACAGGAGTCGCTGGAAGATTATTTTACCGGGGGTAAAGACCTGCCCTGGTGGCTGATTGGTATTTCTATGGTGGCCACTACATTTGCCGCCGACACCCCTTTGGCCGTCACCGGCATTGTTGCCAGCCAGGGGATTGCGGGAAATTGGATCTGGTGGAATTTTATGTTTTCTGGGCTGTTTACTGTTTTTCTGTATGCCAAACTCTGGAAACGCGCCGACGTCATCACCGACGTAGAATTTATTGAGCTGCGATATGGGGGCAAGCCCGCCAGCGTACTGCGCGGTTTCCGGGCGCTCTACCTTGCCTTCCCCATCAACTGTATTATTCTCGGGTGGGTAACGGTAGGCATGGCCAAAATTTTAACAGTTGTCACCGGCGCCGACCAGTGGGCTGTTATTGCCGGGCTATACGGGTTGATTGGCATCTACATTGCCTTTTCAGGGCTTTGGGGCGTGATTGTAACGGATTTTATCCAGTTTATCATTGCCATGGGCGGCTCCATTTTGCTGGCGTACCTGGCAGTAGATTCGGTCGGAGGACTCGATCAGTTGCACGCAAAACTCATTACTGAATACGGTGCCGATTCCTGGGTGCTGCAATTCAATCCCATCACCAGTCCCAAAATCATGCTGGCCACCGCGCTGGTGTGGGTGGGCATGATGTGGTGGGCCTCATGGTATCCCGGCTCGGAGCCCGGCGGCGGCGGCTACATTGCACAACGGATGTTCTCTGCCAAGGACGAAAAAAATGCCGTCGGCGGCACGCTGCTGTTTAACGTGGCGCACTTTGCCCTGCGCCCCTGGCCATGGATTTTAGTAGCGCTCGTCTCCCTGGTTGTGTATCCCAACATCGCCGACAAAGAAACTGGCTACCCCTTGTTGATGCTCGACCTGCTGCCCGCCGGATTGCTGGGCCTGCTGGCGGTGGCGTTTCTGGCGGCCTTTGTCTCCACGGTATCAACCCACCTGAACTGGGGTGCCTCGTATGTGGTCAATGATTTCTACAAGCGCTACCTAAAACCGCCGGAGGAATTTGCAAGCAACGAAAAAGCCCAACGACACTACGTCTGGATTTCACGCCTGGCAACCTTGCTTATGATGATTTGTGCGGTCATTGTCTCCTACTTTTTTGACACTGTAAAAGGCGGATGGGAGGCTATTTTAGCCATCGGGGCAGGTACCGGATTGGTATTTATGCTGCGCTGGTTCTGGTGGCGCATTAACGCCTGGAGCGAAATTACGGCGAT
>NNSL01000548.1 GCA_003123965.1 Balneolaceae bacterium SMO_bin1 | reverse complement strand
GTGGCTTGGTTATTCATTTCATAAATGTTGATACCGCGCATTTCCGGAAGTTCATTGATAGCATCAATTTCTTCTATCACGCTGTTGCCCACCGCTACGGTGTTAGCGCCCGACTCTTTAAAAACATCTAACCCAATGGCATATTTTTGATCCAAATGGCGCCCGTAATTACGTTCAGGTGTATCATAGGCAACATTGGCGATATCACTGACGCGCAAATGGTTAGGACCAATAACAAGTTGCTCAAAATCTTGGGCCGTACGCATTTCACCCATGGGGCGAACCGTATATCGTTTTGCCCGATTCGTCTACTTTTCCCGCGGTCATTGAAAAGTTACTTTGGCGCAGGCGTTCAGCCAGTTCGTTGATATTCACCTGGTGGGCTTCAAGTCGTTCCGGGATAAGCTCAATGCGTATTTGTTTTTGGTCCACGCCATATAAATCCACTTTGGCAACCCCATTAATACGTTCAATGCGCTGCTTTAAATTGCGATCGAGAAGATCATAGGCATTCGACAAGTCGCGCTCACTGGAGATGCGAAGATTCATCATAGGGTTATCCTGCGCAGAAAACTTGTTGATGAAAACCCGCTCCATATCATCCGGCAGCTGGTTTCGGACACCGTCAATTTTCTCTTTTACCTCCATAGACTTCAACCCGATATCAGTGCCCATTTTAAAGCGCACAAAAATGCCGGCTTCATTTTCACTGGAGGTTGAACTTATTTCTTCCAGGCCGCTGATCGTAGAAATGGCTTCTTCAACGGGGCGGGTGATGTTTCGTTCAACTTCTTCGGGCGTTGAATTGGCGTAGGGAATTGAAATATAAGCCCCAGGGAAGGAAATATCGGGGAAATACTCCAAGGGCACCAAGCGGCTGGAAATTATGCCAATAACCACAAAACTGACGAATATCATGATGGTAGTAACGGGCCGTTTGAGCGAAAGCTTAGTGATTTTCATATCAGACCTCCTCTACAGTTTCGGGCGCCGTATTATATGCTTTGCGATCCATAATCATATACATAGACGGAATTACAACCAGGGTGAGCAGGGTAGATATCACCAGCCCAAAAATTACGGTGATGGCCATGGGGGCACGCAACTCAGCGCCGTCGCCAAACCCAATAGCTAATGGCAGCAGCCCCAGGGTAGTGGTAAGCGTGGTCATTAAAATGGGCCGCAACCTTGATTTTCCGCCCTCCATAATAGCCTCAACTTTCTCCATTCCGGACGCCCGTAGCTGGTTGATTAAATCAATAAGTACAATGGCATTATTTACTACAATTCCGGCCAGTAAAATCAGTCCTATAAACACCACCACGCTAATGGTTGAGCCGGTGATCCAAAGGCCCCAAATTACGCCTACTAAAGCCAGTGGAATGGTAAACAGGATGATAAACGGGTGAAGCAGCGATTCAAACTGTGAGGCCATAACCAGGTAAACCAAAAATACGGCCAGAGTAAGTGCAAAGATCAGCGATTGAAATGAATCCGCCATTTCCTCGTTTTGGCCGGTGATTCGGGCGGACAATCCCGGAGGTATTGCCGTTGCATTTATAAGCTGCTGAATTTCGTCTGCGGCCGTTCCTAAATCACCATAGCTAAGGTTGGCTGACACGACAGCTACCCGCTGCTGGGCCACGCGGCGTATTTCGCTGGGACCCGTCGCCATTTTAATATCTGCAACGCTGGCCAATGTTACCGGCTGGTTGCTCGCAGGATTGATGATCAAATTCCTGATTTTATCAATGGAAGCGCGATCTTCTTGCCGGGCCCGCACCAGCACATCAATTTTCTGATCTCTCCATGAATAGCGAGTAGCCACATCGCCGCGAACATTACTCACAACCATATCGGCGATATCGTACACCTGCAGACCCAAACCCGCGGCACGGTCGCGATCAAACACGATCTGGATCTCCGGGC
>NNSL01000547.1 GCA_003123965.1 Balneolaceae bacterium SMO_bin1 | reverse complement strand
CCGCTAGCACCACTTACCCGGGCCCGAACTTTGTATTCTTTTTTCATCTTCTTTATTCACGTATGATACGCCCGTGGCTTTTCCATCCTGATAGGTAATTTCACGCGCCATAGCTCCCGTAATTATCTCCAAGTTGCCCGTTTCAAGGGCTGGTGGGAGCAGCACAGATGGACTGGAAAAATTGGAATGCGTAGAACAGCTGCGATTGCACTGCCCGCAGTAGTGGCAGGCAGCCCGTCCGTTATGCGGCTCCGTTAAAATAGAAAGCCGCGACGGAATAATGGGAAGATCCATATCGTCACAGGTATCTTTGATCAGATGCTCGTAGCAGCGCGGCTCCGGCGGTGGTAAATAAATGCCACCCGGCTCGTTCGGGATGCCCTCGTTGGTGCCGAATACCCCAATCAAGCGATCTACACGATCATAATACGGGCTGATGTCTCCATAGCTTATCGGCCAGTCATCGCCGAGACCGTCTTTCGTTTTAGATTTAAAATCATCTGGACCAAAACGGAGAGAAATGCGCCCCCAGTGATTGGTTCGCCCGCCCAGCATACGGCCGCGAAACCAGTCGAAGTTCGTGCCATTGGTAGTTGTGTAAGGCTCACCTTCAAGCTCCCAGCCGCCAAAACAGGCATCAAATTCGCCAAAGGGCTGTTTGTCGGTTCCTGCACCTCGTCGCGGCGATTCGTAGGGCCAGGTAAACATGGCAAACTCCTCGGAGTCAAACCAGTCGCCGGCCTCCAGCATAATGACATCTGCTCCCGCTTTTGTAAGTTCGTGCGCGGCCATTCCGCCGCCGGCCCCCGAGCCGATTATACACACGTCGTATTCTTTCGCTGATTCCTTAATTTGCATAAATGGATGATTTTAAATTTGTTTGCGGCAACGGCAAGCTCCTCAGTCCCCGATCTGCAGTAGATATTTATTTAAACAATAAATCAATGAATAAACATTGATTAAGATAATCAACCCAAAAGCACAATTTATAAAACTTTTAAAATTTAGATTTTCTGCTTTGCCTGATTTTTTTATTTATTAATAATGATATTTCGAAGCACAATGTCTAAATATTCACCAAACTTTGTGACTTAATGAACAGACTTCTGCAGGCGAAACTGAGTACCATGATGTTCCTCGAATTCTTCATCTGGGGCGCGTGGTACTCCACCATTGCGGTTTATATGACCGCCAACGGCATGGAAAGCCTCACCCACTGGCCGTTCACCGTAAACCCAATTGCAGCAATTATAGCACCTTTTTTCGTCGGTTTAATTGCCGACCGATACTTCTCAACGGAAAAGGTTCTCGGCACCCTACATATTCTGGGCGCGGTATTTATGATGCTTACGCCCATGGCCGTCAATGCTCCGGTTATATTCATTCTGCTGTTGCTCGCTTATAATCTGTGCTACATGCCCACCATGAGCCTGGCCAACACACTGGCCTTTCACCATATTGAAGACCAGGAAAAGCAGTTTCCCATCATTCGGGTCTTCGGCACCATCGGGTGGATTGTAGCGGGGCTGGTAATCAGCTTTATTCTCGGCATGTTTGTTACACAAAACCTCCGGCCTGAGGAGACGGCCCTACCCTTATATATGACGGCGGTCGCAAGTTTGCTGCTTGGCCTTTACAGCTTTACACTGCCCCATACGCCGCCACCTGCCGCGGGTGAAAAAGTTTCGGTTCGCAGCATTGCAGGAATCGATGCTATACAAAAGCTGGGCAGTAAATCATTTTACGTATTCTTGATTTCATCCCTGCTTCTTTGCATTCCTTTGGCGGCATATTACAATTTCACCCAAATTTATCTGGGCAACGCCGGTTTTGAAAATATCGCTGCTACGCTCACCATTGGCCAAATGTCGGAAGCTATTTTTATGGTACTTATTCCGGCTTTGTTCATACGCCTTGGGGTAAAATGGATGCT
>NNSL01000546.1 GCA_003123965.1 Balneolaceae bacterium SMO_bin1 | reverse complement strand
TCCCCAGACTGATCCGGCAAGCACCGAACTCACACTTGCATAAATAATCTCATGAGTAACCTCAAAAGAAGTCCGCTGAAATTACCAATTTCCCAGGCGAGTGGAACAACCAGAGGCATTAGAATCCCCATGGTGCCCCAGCTCGAGCCGGTGGCAAAAGCCGTTAAGGCAGAGAGAATAAAAACTAATGCAGGTAGCCAAAATGGATTCAAGGTTTCACCGAAAACTGACATAAGGTATTCGGCGGTGCCCAGCTCCACGGTGACTGCGCTGAGTGACCAAGCCAGAACCAGAATCAGCAAACCGTCGAACATGGTGTGCATTCCATCCAGCATGCCTTCCAGCATTTTTTTCAACGCTCAGGATCTTTTGACTAAGCGTCATCAGTATAGCAACAAAAATTGAGAATAAGGAACCCCAGAGCAGCGCTTTATAAGAGTCGGCACTTTCAATGATCTCCTGAACCGAATTTCCTTCACCGGTAATGAACAGGCCGGCAATGGTTCCAAATACCAGTGTCAGAATTGGAAGGGCAGCATTTACCCAGTGGGTTGTTTTTTGCTCCTCTTCGTCTTTCTCGATCTTATCTTTCCACAAGTTATAGGTGTCAAATTTGGGATTGTGTTTTGCTTTGTAAAGATTGATCCGCGATTTAAGCATCGAAGAGAAGTCGCGTCCCGACCAGGCTATGAGTATGACGAAGAGCAGTGTAAAAAACGCATAAAAATTATAGGGCAGTGAATTAATAAAAACTGCATAAGCCGCTTCGTTGAAATTGGGCATCTTTGCTTCCGCATCGGCAATAAAGCCAACCATGGCACCGATCCATGTGCTTACCAGGGCAATGGTTGCAACAGGTGCCGCCGTGGCGTCCACCAGGTATGCCAGCTTGGCTCGTGAAATACGAAGCCGGTCGGTAAGCGGACGCATGGTACTGCCCACTACCATGGTGTTTGCATAGTCATCAAAAAACACCACAAAGCCCATCAGTGAAGTTGCCAGTTGCCCGTGTACTTTTGTTTTTATAAAACGGCTGATAGCCTTAATAACGCCACGTGTCCCTCCGTTATCGGTTATGATGCCAACCATACCGCCAATGAGAATAGTGAAAATCATGATGCTCATATGACTTTCATCAGCGGCCGCCGGCACGATATAGTCGGTAAGTGTCGTAAAGAATGTGGTAAATATATTGCTGAAACTGAATCCCATGGAGAGCAAAGCTCCTGACCAGATTCCAAGAAAAAGAGCAAAAAGTACCTGTTTGAAAATGAGGGCAATACCGATGGCAACAAGAGGCGGTAATATACTGGTCCAGGAAACCGAACTTTCTGTGGCAGCCTGACTTGCGGCATCCTGTGCCAGTTCTACCGTATCAGCAGATGCATATCCCGAATTCATCCATAGGAAAAATATGGACACGAAAACAGCAAAGAGCAATAATTTCTGTTTCATAAGATCACTTTTGTTAGATAATCAAACAACTGACCAACGATAACTAAATGATCTCAGAAAATACAACACGGATCACAGATTTTTGTGATTTCGTTGATGACGCTGATTTTTCTTGTGCTGCTTTGCAGCACAAGCTTGCAGATTAAAACCTAAAACGGAGCCAATTTTTATGATTTGGAGGATAGCACTGATTTTTTCGCCGCTTTGCGTCGAAAACCTTGCCAATTTCGGTATCTTTCCCGGTATATTTTTCGCTGATTCCACAGCAGAGCGAAGGAATCAAGTTGATGTTCTGAGGGAGTTTCACTCCCGTTTATCCATTTCTATCCCAATTCTTCAATCGCCTTCTCAATTCTGCGTATGGTGGTGTCTTTGCCTAAGAGTTCTAATGAAGGGAAAAGATCAGGTCCGTGGCCCATGCCGGTGGTAGCAATACGAAGCGGCATCATAAGTTTGCCAAAGCCGACGTCATGCTTTTC
>NNSL01000545.1 GCA_003123965.1 Balneolaceae bacterium SMO_bin1 | reverse complement strand
TGGAAGCCTATAAACCCGGTTGATAAAAGAGACAAATTTTGATAGATCTATAGTTAGAATTTTTTAGAATTCTTGGCGTCAATTATCTATATTTAGACTCATTATAAATAGAGAAATATTGCACGAATGAAGAAATTGACATCACTGCTGATCATCCTCCTTATTTTAGGCGTACCAGCCAGCTTTTCAAATCCAAATTCAGACGTTCCCAAACAGAAGGTTCGAACCTTCATCAACCTGCTCGATTACATCGGCAAGGACTACCCGCGTGCGGTGCAGGACGGGGAGATCATCAGTGAGTTTGAATATAATGAGATGGTGAATTTTAGCCGGCAGGTGGCCGACCTCCATACTGAGCTCAGTAAAGAAATTGACCAAGAGGCATTTGCTAATCTGGGTAATGATATTTCTAACCTGCAGGAGGTGATTAATGAAAAAGCCCCTGCAGAGAATGTCAGCCAAATCACAAGCAGCATTCGCGAAGTAATACTCAAACTTGGTTTGGTGAAGGTCACGCCCCAGCGCTGGCCCAACCTGGCAAAAGGCAAGCAGATATTTACCCAGCGCTGCCAAAGCTGTCACGGCGCCAAAGGATTCGGCGACGGCCCGCTGGCGGCCAATCTCAATCCGCCGCCCACCAATTTTCAGGACTCGGCCAACGCCGACAATATTTCTCCGCTTCAAGCCTACAACACCATTCGCCTCGGACTTGAAGGCACGTCCATGCGGGCATTCTCGGAGCTTAGCGACCAGCAGGTGTGGGATGTCGCCTTTTATATCAACTCACTAAATTATGAAACACAGGTCCCGGATTCGGTTAGTGCTGCGATTAAAAAAGCGCTGGCTGATACGGCTTCACTGCGCAAAGTTTCACTCTATACCAACCAGCAGTGGAAAACCCTTTTCAGATCACAAAATATTGATGCTGCACAAGGCATGGCGGTGGTACGAGGTTTGACGGGGGATCCATCCTCAACTTCGTCAAATAGCAGCCTGGCCAAAGCCCTGACGCTGCTTGAAAAATCGCAGCAGGCGTACCTGAACAAGAACTATTCACAAGCCCGGCGGTACGCGCTGGATGCCTACCTGGATGGGGTGGAACCAGAAGAAAGCCAGGTCAGAGCGTCCAATCCGGAACTGGTTAAACAAGTAGAAACTGAAATGCTGGGCGTGCGCTCCGCTATTCAAAATCGGGTGGACGAGCAGGAATTGGCAACCAAAATCCAGTCGGCTTCGCTGGCGATCCAGCAGGCCCAAAACCTTTTAAACAATACGGAATATTCATTCTGGGTGAACTTTTGCTGGCGGCATCCATTCTGCTGCGTGAAGGGCTGGAGGCCTTCTTGATTATTATGGTGATTCTTAGCGTGCTGCGGTCCGTTGGGGCCGGTCGCACGGCCAAATACGTGCATGGCGGGTGGGTTGTAGCCCTTTTAGTTGGAATTGTCGGCTGGTTCATCGTTCAGTCGCTGATTGGGTTCAGCTCATTGCAGCGGGAACTCATGGAGGCGATCGGTGCGGGTGTTGCCGTGGTTATGCTGCTCTATATCGGCTTCTGGATGCACAGCAAGACGCATGCGGCGCAATGGACGCGCTTCATCAAAGAGCAAGTGCAGGGTCTGGTAAACAAGGAGAGCATGTGGGGGCTGGCCCTGCTGTCGTTTGTAGTGGTTTTCCGCGAAGCGTTTGAGTCGATTATTTTCCTGTCGTCTATCAGTCTTAAATCGGCCGGCAGCAATGCAGGCATCTACTCGGCCCTTGTGGCGGTAGCGGTGATTATCGCTGGCATTGGGTACGTCTTTAACCGGGTGAGCCGGAACATTCCCGTCCGACAGCTTTTCCGGTATTCATCCCTTATGCTGGCCGTATTGGCAGTTATCCTGATCGGGAAAGGCGTCCGAAGCCTGCAGGAGGCTGGATATATTGATATT
>NNSL01000544.1 GCA_003123965.1 Balneolaceae bacterium SMO_bin1 | reverse complement strand
CAGGGTCTGGTTAAAGCGATGAAGCCCGGTAATTTTGAGATTGTTGCCATGGCCACCGGGCCCGATAACGAACGTATCTATCAAACCGTTGACGTGAATGTTGAATATCCGCCGCTGCAGTCAATTTCGTTCAATGACACTCCGGATAAAATCTATACCGGAACGACGATTCCGCTAGAGTTTATCGTCACGGACCAAAAAGATTTAACCCGCGATAACGTGGACGTTAGCTTCAGCAGTTCTGATCCCGCTGTTGCAGTTGTCGATGATTTTGGCCGCCTGAAAGCAAAACAGGCTGGCTCATTCACTATTACCGCTCAGGCCGAAGATGTACAAGCCAGCTTTCAGGGATCGGTAGTCGCGAATCCCGTGACAACAATTGAAATGGAGCATAATGCCCAGAATGTCCGCACCGGCGACGTCGTAACGTTCACCGTTACGCCCCAAACGGAAAGCGGCCAGGCTGTTGATGATATTCCTGTTCAATTTTCGTTCAACGCCAAGCCCGATGATGACCGCGGCGAAGGCGCTTCAGGGATTATCAAAGATGATGGCCGATTTGTTGCAAACGTACCGGGACTTTACACCATTACCGTAAAAGCGGGATCCATCACCCAGGAGCAGACAATACGCGTAGAACCGCGGAACGTTCAGCGCGAATTAAACATGGTAGGCCATGCACTTGTAAGCGATGTGCACACTTCTGATCTTTGGGTTTGGGAAGGTGTAGACGGCCGCGATTATGCCATAACAGGCACGTGGGGCGGCAACGGCGAAGCCTACTTCTGGGACGTTACCGATCCGGAAAACATGCAGATTATTGATACCGTAACCGTTGATGCCCGCACCGTAAATGATGTTAAAATATCAGAAGACGGGCGCATTGGGGTGATTACGCGTGAGGGCGCCTCGGACCGGAAAAATGGCATCGTTATTCTGGACGTTACAGACCCCGGGAATGTTTCCATCATCTCTGAATACACCCAGGGGCTCACAGGCGGCGTGCATAATGCGTTCATCTATGAAAATCACGTATTTGCCGTAAACAACGGCCGCCGGTACGATATCATCGATATCAGCGACCCGAAGAATCCCACTACCGTCAGCCGGTTTGAGCTCGATACCCCCGGTCACTCCATCCACGATGTATGGGTGGAAAACGGCATCGCCTATTCCTCTAACTGGGATGACGGTATTGTAGCGGTTGATGTGGGAAGTACTGCCAACGCCAGCAGCCCTGAGCAGCACAACACCGGAGCAGGTTCGCTCGAAAATCCCGTAAAACTGGGCAGCTACAGTTACCCCAGCGGATGGAATCACGCGGCCTTCCCGTTCAAAAGTCAGTCTACGGGTGATTTCTATGTTATTGCCGGCGACGAAGCTTTCCCGAATGGCCTTGGCATTGATAATGAGCCGACCATTCCCGCCGGCTATATTCATTTTGTAAAATTTGAAGGCGGCTGGGATAATCCCAAAGAAGTGGCTCGCTACCAAATTCCCGAGGCCGGAACGCACAATTACTGGGTAAAGGGTGATACTTTGTACATCGCCTATTACAACGCCGGGCTGCGTGTGGTTGATATTTCCGGTGAGCTTATGGGCAACCTGTACGAGCAGGGACGTGAAATTGCTCACTACATTCCCACGCATCACGAAGGGCGCGTGCCGAATGCACCCATGGCCTGGGGGCCGCAGCCATATAAAGGATATATTTTTATGTCCGACTGGAACTCCGGGCTCTGGGCATTTGAACTCGAAGAACAGCCGCAAGGCACCAATTAATTGTTAAACGACGATGCTTTCTAAAATGGCAGTGCTTATGAAATCTCAGGTATTCTTAAAAACAGCAGCTTGCACCTTCCTTTTCGCACTTGTTACGTCACTCAGCTACGGCCAGCAATATTATGCTTATGTGGCCGCAGAATCGGATGATGCGGTATACCT
>NNSL01000543.1 GCA_003123965.1 Balneolaceae bacterium SMO_bin1 | reverse complement strand
TAGTGAAGGATGTGTGACCGGCAAACCGATACCCATGGGTGGCATTCGTGGACGTACTGAAGCCACCGGGCGCGGCGTATATTTTGGCATCCGTGAGGCTTGTCAGAATAAAGACGATATGAAGATGCTGGGACTTGATCAGGGGCTGGAAGGCAAGACTTTTGTGGTACAGGGCCTTGGGAATGTAGGGTATCACGCCGCCAAATATCTGATTGAGGGAGGCGCAAAAATGGTGGGCGTTGCCGAGTATGAGGGTTCCATCTATGACGCCGACGGTATAGATCTGGAAAAACTGGTAGAGTTTCGCAAAGACACCGGCTCTATTGTCGGGTTTGGCACTACCGAAGAGATGAAAGACAGGGGTGCTGTGCTCGAAGCCGATTGCGATATTCTAGTTCCTGCTGCGCTCGAAAACCAGATTAACAGCGATAATATGAAAGGCATTAAAGCTAAAATTATTGCCGAAGCTGCTAATGGCCCGACTACAACCGAAGCCCATGAGTACCTTAAGGAACGAGGGGCCTTGCTTATTCCTGATAACTACCTTAATGCCGGCGGGGTAACGGTCTCTTATTTTGAATGGCTTAAAAACCTTTCACATGTCCGATTCGGACGTATGGAAAAAAGAGCCGAAGCCACCAGCTATCGGAAAATATTGAGTGTTATTGAAAATATATCCGATAGAACTTTCACGGAAGAAGAGCTGGAAAAGCTGGCCAGCGGATCGGGCGAATATGAACTGGTTGATTCGGGACTGGAAGAGACGATGATTGTGGCTTATGGACAGATTAACGAGCTTCGCAAAAAACACGATATCGACTTGCGAACGGCGGCCTTTCTCAATGCCATTGAGAAAGTAGGATTGATCTATGAGCAGATGGGCATTTTCCCATAATAAAAAACCCCGGCAAGACCGGGGCATTTTATCCAAACATGGGCATCAATAATTCTTTCGGAGTAACTTTGTGAGCCCGAAAGTAATCGATGTATTCAAACCTTAGTACGAAACACTTATCGGTAGGTTTCATGGCTTCTTTTTATATCATGATGTTTCTGGTACCCACTGCCATTATTGCTTTTAGTTTGTTCTTAGCTGCAAAGACAAAATTCAAATAGTATAGTGTGGATGAAACACAGGTTATATCCCTGACCGTTGATCAATACGCCGTTTGGGCATTTGTAGGATATTTGATGCTCATTATCGGGATAGGCGTGTACTCATCCCGTTTTTCTTCTGAAGGGATCAGCGAGTTTTTCATTGGCGGCAGAAAAATGAGCCGGTTTGTTGTTGCCCTATCCGCGGTGGTCTCGGGCAGAAGTGCCTGGCTGCTACTCGGGGTTACCGGCATGGCTTATTCTCAGGGTGCTTCCGCTGTTTGGGCCGTAATCGGATACATTGTAGTAGAGCTTTTTCTGTTTCTATACTATGCCCGCCGCCTTCGAAACTTTTCGGAAACCTACGATTGCATCACCATCCCCGACTTTTTTGCCGAGCGCTTTAATGACAAAACAGGATCACTACGCATCGCGCTGGTGGTGGTTTTCCTGATTTTTATGGTGGGATATGTTTCGGCCCAGTTTGTAGCGGGAGGCAAGGCCTTCGCTTCCAGTTTTCATATTGATCAAACGACCGGAATCTATATATCGGCTGCAATAATTCTTGTATATACGATTCTTGGCGGATTCATGGCCGTAAGCATTACGGATATGTTTCAGGCAATATTCATGATTTTTGCCTTGGTAGTACTTCCTATCATTGCTATTGCCGATGCCGGCGGTTTACAGCTGGTGCTTTCTCAGCTTACCGAAATGGATCCCACGCTGGTTGATCCCATGGCCCTTACAATCGGCGGGCTTGCCGGATTTCTGGGCATCGGCCTCGGCTCGCCCGGGAATCCTCATATCCTTACCCGCTATATGTCTATTGATGATGTAAACCAGTTGCG
>NNSL01000542.1 GCA_003123965.1 Balneolaceae bacterium SMO_bin1 | reverse complement strand
AAATTAGTATCGCCATCACAGTAAGTAATCCGACCAAATACTGCACTTCGAGCCATCCCGCTCCCTTGAGCATCACACTCCTCGTAATCTCAATAAAATGAGCGAGGGGGTTGAAAATGGTGAGTTCCTGTGCCCAAACGGGCATACTTTCAATGGGAGTAAACAATCCACCCATCAGGATAAATACCACCATAAAAAACCATGCAATAAACATCGCCTGTTGCTGGGTTTGTGTAACGGTAGAAATGAACAACCCAATGCCCTGTACCACCAGTAAAAAGATTCCGGCAATCCCAAAAAGCAGCCATGCGCTGCCCACAAACGGAACGCCAAAACCATAGTATGCGATGAGTAATCCAATGCCAAGCTCAAATAGCGCAATAATCCAGAACGGCAGCAACTTACCGGTAATAAACTGGTAGCGTTTAATAGGCGTAACGTTTAGCTGCTCGATGGTACCGATTTCGCGTTCGCGCACGATATTCATTCCGGATAAAAACATACCAATCATCGAAACGAGCACTACTAAAATACCGGGCACCATATATTGAATATAATTGAGGTTGGGATTGTACCAGCTGGCAGGAATAACTTCAATACCTTGCCGGTTAGTAAGTTCAACGGTTTCAACTTCCGGGCGAACTCTGCTGCTAAAATCCCGGATAATTGATCGCCCGTATCCCTGGATAAGACCCGCCGTTGTGCCGTCTACGGCATCAACATTCATCTGTACCGAAGTAGACTTTCCCGACTTTAAACGCTGTTCAAATTCCTGCGGTATCACCAGCGCCAATCGGACATCATTACTGCGCATTTTTTCAATTCCGTCATCCACATCAAACGATCGGCTTTGCAGATTAAAATATCCAGAGGCCTGAAATTTCTGTACCACCTGTTGAGAAGCTTCGGACTGGTCAAAATCAACCAAATGGAAATTAACTTCTCGTATTTCGTAGGTCGCTGCAAAAGATAGAATAATCAGTTGTACTACCGGCATCAGGAAGATAATGGGCAGCATTCCCTTGTTGCGGAAAATCTGCAGAAACTCTTTTTGCAAAAGAAATTTTATTGTTCTCATTGCAACCTCACCTTGAAGTTCTTCACGCTCAATGCAATAAATCCGAGGGTCATCACAAGTAATATCAGCGTTTCTTTCCACAGCAGTAGCAGGTCGAATCCTTGAGCATGATGCTACGGACAATCACTAAAAACCAGCGCGCCGGGAATCAGATTACTGATCCACTGCAGCGGCCACGGCATGCTGGAAATGGGAAAGATGAATCCCGATAAAAGTACGGTGGGCAACAAAAGCCCGGCCAGAGCCACCATCATGGCTGTCTGCTGATCGTTGGCTTTGGTTGAGATAAATACGCCGAGTGCCAACGCAGTAAAAATGAAAAGCAGAGATTCCGCCATGAAAAGTCCGTATGAACCACGAAACGGAACGCCGAATACCCATTCAGCCAGTGCTAAAACCGTAAGTACATTTACAAAAGCCAACACCAAATACGGCAGCACTTTGCCGATGATAATCTGTGCCTGGACGTAGTGGTGAAACGAGCAGAATCTCCATGTTTCCCATCTCCTTTTCGCGGGTGATCGAAATGGATGTCATCAAAGCAGAAATGAGCATCAGTATCACAGCAATAAGTCCGGGAACAAACAAATTCACGCTTTCGAGCTGTGGATTGAACAGCATATTCGCATTTGCCACTATTCCACTCTTGTTCTGCTCATCCGGCGGGTCGCTTTTACCCTGTTGCCAATCCACAATAATAGAGGTAGAGTACTGCTGGATAAGCTGCGCCAAGTTGGGATTTGAAGCATCAGTAATGACGTTTATGGTCGGTTGCTCCCCGCGCTGCAGCTTCCGGGCAAAATCAGATTCAAAGATAATTACTTCATCAATTTCTCCCTGCTGAAAATAGTTTATCAATTTCCTCATATCTCTGGATAGAACC
>NNSL01000541.1 GCA_003123965.1 Balneolaceae bacterium SMO_bin1 | reverse complement strand
GGTCCATATCCAAGATCGCCGGGAATCCAAAATTTGTAAGATGCCCCTTCTTCCATAAGCTGAATTCCTTCGGTCCAGCCGGGAATTACGCGATTTAATGGAATTTCAACTTCAGTTCCGCTGTCAAATTCAGTGCCGTCAATGAGCGTACCGGTATAGTTTACTACCACGGTATCTTCGGCAGTAGGGGACGCGCCGTCGCCTTCCTCAATTACACGATACTGCAGACCGCTTTCGGTTGTTTGTACACCTTCTTTCTGCTGGTTCTCACTCAAGAATTTCTCTCCCTCAGCCTGATTCTGCTTGGCAGCTTCTTGATTATCCTGCTGCATACGTTGCTGTGCCTGCATCTGGTAACGCTGCAACAGAGCCATCATTTGTGTGCGTGGAATAACTGCTGAATCGCTTTCTTCGGCTGTCATGGCTTGCTGCATGCCGGTGGCAAAGCTTTCAGGATCAAGATCATCCATACCCTGTTGGCTCATTTGCTGGCCATTCAAGTAACCGAAGGCGTAACTAACACTGTCGATATTATTTTCAAGATTTGGTTCGCCTTCAAATGAACCTGAATCACAGCTTACAACCATGAAAGAAAATGCCATTGCAAAAGCAATAAGGCTTGTAATACGTCTTTTAAGAATCATTTTTTATACTTTTTTCTATTTAAATTTTATTAATCGTAAAAGGTATTCATTTTATCGGTTGATAAAAAATTTCCTTTCTTTAAGTTGGGTTAAAAGTCGTTTCTTAGTGAAAACTACCCTATATTTAGCTTTTCGTAATTTTGAAATAATATATCACATCCATTGAGTTTTAAAGCATTCGATTTAAAGGACGAAATTTATTCGGGCCTCCGCGATTTACGGTACACCGAACCAACACCCATTCAACAAAAAAGCATCCCTTTAATACTGGAGGGCAAAGACGTGCTGGGATCGGCTCAGACCGGAACCGGCAAAACCGGGGCATTTGTTATTCCGTTGATTCAGAAGATTCTGGAGAACAAAAATGAGCATACACAGGCGCTGATTTTATCGCCAACCCGGGAACTGGCACAGCAGATTGACGAACAGATTTTTGCTATTGGCTATCATACAGGCATTACCTCGGCCATTGTAATTGGCGGCAGCGATTTTGCCGAGCAGGCTAAAGCCATCCGCGCAGGGGTTGATATTATTGTAGCAACGCCGGGCCGGCTGCTCGACCAAATGAATATCCTGAATATCGATTTCAGTCAAATTAATTACCTGGTGCTTGACGAGGCCGATCGCATGCTGGATATGGGATTCCTGCCCGACGTCACCAAAATTATCGATAGCCTGCCGAAAGAGCGGCAAACGCTGCTTTATTCGGCAACCTTGCCCGACGAGTTGAAGCGCGTGGTAGGCAAAGTAATGACGGACCCGGTAACGGTGGCCATAGAGGCATCAAAGCCGGCCGACAGCGTAGAACAGCAAGTGTATTTTGTTCGACAAAACGATAAGCTGCAGTTGGTTGAGCAGCTGTTTGATGAGCTTGAGTGGGAGACCGCCCTCATTTTTACCAAAACAAAGCGCGGCACTGATCAGCTTGAACGGACGCTTAAAAAGCGCGGTGTAAAAGCCGTAAGCATGCACGGCGATCGGAGCCAGGAGGAGCGAAACGAAGCCTTGCGGGCCTTCAAAAACAAGCAATATCCCGTTATGGTTGCCACCGATGTGCTTTCTCGCGGTATTGATATTGATGACATTTCCCTGATTATCAACTACGATGTACCCAATAATCCCGAAGATTATATTCACCGCATTGGTCGCACAGGCCGATACGATAAAACCGGTATAGCAGTAACATTGGTGAACCCAAAGGCTCAAAAATACTATGATGCTATTAAAAAGGTGGTGGGCGACCAGATAACGGAGAAAAAACAGTCTTCTGGGAAGCAGTCTAAACCTACAGGCAAAAAGAAAACTTCCACCCAAAAAA
>NNSL01000540.1 GCA_003123965.1 Balneolaceae bacterium SMO_bin1 | reverse complement strand
AGAAAGAGAAAGAAAGCTCCAAACGAATACCAAACTTCATAGTTATCTGTACCGAAGCCTGTGGTGGTAATAATGGCAACCGCCTGAAAAGCCCCATACCTGAGAGCGCTACCAATAGAATACTCATCGAAAACCCATAAAGATACGCTAAGGACGATAATTGCTATACCGGTGATAAGGGTATAGAATCTGGTTTCTCGATTGTTGAAAAAGGATTTGGTATCACCTTTGAGCAACCTGAAATGCATGGCAAAGTTAATTCCTGCCAAAAACATAAAGATGATGATGATTACATCCACATAAACAGAATCAAAGGCGGCGATACTGTCATTTTTAGTTGAAAAGCCTCCGGTTGCCATGGTGGCAAAAGCATGGTTTACAGACTCGAACCAATCCATCGAGGGGTGTAGCCAAAGCAAAAGGAATTCGGCAGCTGTAAAGGCTACATAAACCCCCCAAAGGAGTTTTGCTGTCTCTTGCACGCGTGGGGTTAGCTTATCTGCTGTAGGGCCGGGAGATTCTGCCTGAAATAGCTGCATCCCCCCAACGCCCAACAAGGGTAGAATGGCCAGCGAAAGCACGATGATGCCCATGCCCCCAAGCCAATGGGCCAGTGACCTCCAAAAAAGGATACTTTTGGGTAATGATTCAATTTGTGGATTCTGAATACCATCACTGGTAGCACCACCCATAATAGTAGCCCCCGTGGTAGTCAGGCCGCTCATCGTTTCAAAAACAGCATCGGTATAGCTCGGCAGGATACCTGAGATAACAAAGGGCAGGGCGCCAATCAGCGAAAGAAACAGCCATGTAAAGCTGACAACCAGAAAACCTTCTCTGATGCGCAGTTCACGATCAGTTTTAAAGAAGTAATAGAGTACGCTTCCAATAATAACAGCAATAACGGCCGAATACAGAAATGTATCCCATATGGCTTCTTCGTAAATCAAGGCAATAATCATCGGAAAGAGCAGGGCGAAACCCATAAAGGAGATGAATGCTCCCAGGATGCCAAGCACCGAACCAAAATCGAACTGTGCCCTGTTAAAAGAAGAAGTAATTATCGGATTTGCCATTATTGAAACAGTGATGTTACTTTGTCAATCGCTTCCGGCAGGCAGAATATGATTACCCGGTCATTGGGATTAATCTGGGATTGCCCGGTGGCAATTTCAACCGAGCTGTTTTTAAGAATACCTCCGATGACGCAGCCCTCCGGGAAGCTAATCTTATGAATAGGTTTCTTTACCACTTTTGATTTAGGCGCGGCCTGTAATTCAATAACCTCCGCCTTAATACCTTGTAAGGCTGCAACCGAAATTACTTTCCCTCCGCGTACATGCCGGTGGATCTCGTTAGATGCCGCTGATTTTTTATTCACCGCTGCATCGAGCCCAATAGTTTGGCTGAGCGGTATATAATCTGATTTGGAAACGAGTGCTACCGTTTTCTTTACCTCCAGGTGTTTTGCCATCAGGCAAGATATAATATTCGATTCCTCATCATCAGTAACCGATATAAATGCATCGGTATCCGTTATACCTTCGGTGGCCAGTAAATCGGGATCGGTTGGGTTCCCGTTTAACACAAGCACGTCTTTTAACTCCTGGGCCAGCTCAACGGCCGTGTCGTAGTCGGGCTCAATAAGCTTTATGTTCCATTTCTTTTCCTCACTGCAAAGTATGCGGGCAATCATGGCACCAATTGCTGTGCCGCCCGCAATCATAATGCGGTTGATTTCTACATCCGGCTTGCCTGTTGTTTCAATAATAGCCGGTATATCTTCGGTTTTGGCCAGGATGAATATTTGATCCAAGGGCTGAATTCGCAACTTACCGGAAGGGATAATGGTTAAACCTTTACGTGCAATTGCGGCTACACGAAATGTAATATCGGAATATTGCTCAGCATAATCGCTTATAAGCTTTCCGGTAAGCGGAGAACTCTTACTGATTCTTAATCCTATT
>NNSL01000539.1 GCA_003123965.1 Balneolaceae bacterium SMO_bin1 | reverse complement strand
GTGAGCACAGATAAAAAGCGGTTGTTTTCTCGGTGATGGTTATCCATCAGCTCCCAGCTAACCTGCAGGGAGGAGGGGTCAAAGCGATTGTTTTGGCCGGTTGCGGCCGTTGATATACCAAAGATTAGCAGTGCAAGAAGCAGCGNACAATGTTTCATAAAATCCCGTGTATTTTTTGCCGGCATGGCCGGCTTTGTTTTCGTTAATCCGCTGCGCATAATTTAGCGCACAGCACAAGAATTGCAAATTCTTTTCTCGACATCAGCGTGCTCCTTTCATACTCAGAATTTTTGAAATTTGTTCCTGTCCGGTTGAGTAGTGAGTCGTGAGATATCGGTGTAGTACACTTTCCAAGTGTCCTACACCTTGATAAAAGCTGTTTTCTTGTAAATAGATCACAGTTCAAACCCTTTGAACAATGATTTATAGGATTTTTTTGATTACCGTGAAAGGAGCCTGACTTGAATATAGCAGCTAAATTGTTATTCTTTGTTTGAATCAATACGGCTTCCTGCATTTATGCTAACTACTGATGGGTGTATTGAAGATCATTATCATTTCCCGGTAAGAGCCTTCCCTGGAAGTATGAACTTGTAGGTAAAAACAAAATTAGTCTTTACACTGATGGGAATTTATCAAGCTGAAATCCGGAAAAGCAAAGCTAAACTAAACCTTATCCAAACATAATTTATTGATCTATGGAATTCTCCACAATTGATACTATTGTATTCTGTGCCTATGCCTTGGTGATCGTTGCCCTCGGCCTATGGGTTTCGCGGGATAAAGAAGGTCATCAAAAAAACGCGACAGATTATTTTCTGGCAGGAAATCGCTTCCCTGGTGGGCCATCGGGGCTTCACTGATTGCGGCTAATATTTCTGCCGAACAGATTATCGGGATGTCGGGCTCCGGTTTTGCGGTCGGGCTTGCCATCGCTTCCTATGAGTGGATGGCGGCCGTTACCCTGATTGTTGTCGGTAAATACTTCCTGCCCATCTTCATTGAAAAGAAAATTTTCACCATCCCCGAATTTGTTGAGAAACGGTTTAATACAACGCTGAAAACCATCCTGGCGGTTTTCTGGATAGCACTGTTTGTCTTTGTAAACCTTACTACGGTACTCTATTTGGGGGCTTTGGCCCTTGATACCATTATGGGCACGGGCGATGGCAGCCTTATGATATACTCGCTTATCGGCCTATCCGCAATTGCCGCTGCTTATTCACTCTATGGCGGACTTGCTGCCGTGGCATGGACCGATGTATTACAAGTGGCGCTGCTGGTACTGGGCGGTTTTGTTGTCACTTTTGCCGGCCTCTATAATGTTACTCCCGAAGGAGGCATATTCAATGGTCTGGCTCATCTTTATGATGTGGCCGGAGAAAAGTTCACCATGATCCTGGATCAATCGAATCCTGAATATAGCAATCTGCCGGGCATTGCCGTTTTAATCGGTGGCATGTGGGTAGCCAATCTTTATTACTGGGGATTTAATCAGTATATCATCCAGCGGACGCTGGCCGCGAAGTCCCTCAAAGAATCACAAAAGGGGATCATCTTTGCCGGTTTCCTGAAGCTGCTTATCCCGCTGATCGTCGTAATTCCCGGTATCATTGTGTATGTGCTGTTTACCCAGCCCGAAGGCACCACGCAAATCAGCGGTGTTGTGGATGTCTTTACCAGGGCGGATGGAAGCATTCAATACGATAATGCTTATCCGTGGCTTATGAAGATATTTCTCACGCCCGGCTTTTTGGGATTGGTAGTGGCAGCTCTTGCGGCAGCTATCGTATCGTCCATGGCTTCGATGCTGAATTCCGTAGCCACAATCTATACGATGGATATCTATATTCCGTATATCAGGCAAGATGCTATCGGATAAGCAAACCGTAAACATGGGAAGAATTTCGGCCGCGGTGGCTTTGGTTACAGCCGGCATTATGGCACCCCAACTGGACAACGTACCCCAGGTATTCCAGT
>NNSL01000538.1 GCA_003123965.1 Balneolaceae bacterium SMO_bin1 | reverse complement strand
AATCGAGTGGCGAACAGACCACCGTTACGATACCAAATATTTAAGCATATTATATGAGATACGCGCTTTACATAGTATTAGCTTTTATCTCGGCGTCACTGCTCTCGTGCAGCAGCATGAAGCCCTACCACACCGAACCAGTCCGTGCCGAGGTTGACAGCAAGGTGGACGAATCGCTGAACGAACTGCCACAACCGTCGGACAAAATTGTAGCTGCGGTGTATCGTTTTCGCGACCAAACCGGGGCAATATCAGCCGTCGCAGCAGTCTATCAGTTATTCAACAGCCGTAACGCAGGGCGCTACTTCCATCTTAATTGAAGCCATGGAAGAGTCTGGCTGGTTCACTCCTATTGAGCGTGAAGGCATTTCGAACCTGCTTAATGAACGACGCATCATACAGAATACGCGACAGCAGAATAGCGACAATACCCAGCTCCCTCCCCTGCTGTTTGCCGGCGTAGTGCTTGAAGGCGGCATTATTGGCTACGACAGCAACGTAATAACCGGCGGAGGCGGCATCCGCTACCTGGGCATGGACATTTCGGGCCAATTCCGAAAAGACCAGGTAACTATTTATCTGCGCGCGGTATCCACACAGAGCGGACGCGTGCTCAAAACGGTGCACACCACTAAATCCATTATTTCGCAAGAGCTGAGCGGCGGTGCATTCCGTTATGTTGATGCCAACGAACTACTTGAAACAGAGGCCGGCGTTACTTTCAACGAGCCGCCCATTATGGCTGTAACCGAAGCGATTGATGAAGCGGTAAAACAGCTGGTGGTACAGGGCGTGGATGACAACCTGTGGCAACCGGCCGACTCCAGCGCATTCAAAAACTATAAAAAGGAATTTTTACTGGCCCAGCAGCAGGAAGAAGAAATACAGCGCGATTATTACGGGTTGGCCCACCGCACGGAGCTGCGCAAAGGATTTTCACTAACTACCAATTACTCATTTGGAAGTTACATTGGCAGTTATGGCAACGAAACACAGAATTCAGGCATTATGCTGCAGGCCGAGCAGTGGCTCACGAACCCTATTACGGCCAAGCTGAATATTCAGCGATCGGAAATTGGAGCTGAACGCGTGTTCTCAAACCCGGTCACCAATGTGGATTTAATGGTGAACGGATACCTAACGCCCAGCTTCAAACTTTCGCCGTATGCCAGTATTGGGGGCGGGTTCCTGGCCTACGACCAAGAGCCCGAATTTACGAGCCAGCAGTTTTACCCAACGCTCTCGGCTGAAGCAGGATTTGACTACCGATTTTCTGACACGATTGGACTTAAAATTGGCGTGAACTACCGATATTTAATTGAAGACGGCGTAGATGGCGTAGACGTAGGCAGCGTTCACGACCAGCAATGGAACATAATGACTGGTATTTCCATCTACCCGTAATTGACATTTTGAACCAAAGAGTATGGAGTAAAATAGGAAAGGCAACGCCGAGGTTCCTTATTCCGGGCAACCGGGATAAGGAGGGAAGCCGTCGACGCTGCCTTTAAGTGGTAAGATACCAAATCTGCCACGATGTTCCATATTTACTCCTCTTAACGATCTCGACAACCGAGATCCCCATTGGTGAGCCGGCAAAATGCCGCTCACACAATAATCAATCATCAAATAAAAGAGGAGTACATTATGAAGAAGCTAACAACTCTACTTTTCGCAATGTTTTTGACTGTAGGCATGGCTTACGGTCAAAATAATACAGGCGATAACAATACAGATATCACTCAGAGTGGTACTAGCAATCAAACTGTCGTTGACCAGACAAATACCGACGATTCTGATGCTGACATCACTCAAACAGGCAAAAGTAACATGGCTGATGTTACCCAGACCTATGGTCAATATCATGATGTCATAATTACCCAATCAGGAACCGGAAATGATGCGAGTATCGTACAGGATAATACGAATACGCAAGCAAACCTAAACCAAGAGGGTAGACAGAATGACATTAATGCTGATCTCCAGC
>NNSL01000537.1 GCA_003123965.1 Balneolaceae bacterium SMO_bin1 | reverse complement strand
TAATGCTTGAAACCTTTTATAATAATTTTGGATTTGTGGGCGCCGTAGCCGTATCGTTTCTCGGTTTTTTGGCTTTTATTTGCTGGGTAGCGGGTCTTGCTGGTATTACCCAGCTTCCCGAGTCCGACAGTAAAAACAAGAAATTACTCATTTGCGTGATCTTTCCTCCCTTCCCCTTTTTCTGGTTGTTTTATGATATTTATCGCGAACGTAAATTAATGCGGGAGAAAATTGAGTAACCGCTCCAGCATTATTTCATTAAATAACGGATGCATCTTAATAAAAAATATTATTTCTTATCGCTCTTGTCGTAATTAGTTCACGAATGGTCAGCCTTCAAATTCACAAAACCTCCAGGTATGCTTAATGAACCCTCATTTATTCCGCAGGAAACTGGCTGGATAGAAGTAGTCTGCGGCGGCATGTTTAGTGGAAAAACAGAAGAATTGATACGCCGGGCCCGGCGGGCACACATTGCCGGACAGGAAATTGTGATTGTAAAACCAGCTATCGACAAGCGCTATAGCGAGGACGAAATAGTATCACACAACGAAAATGCCCTGCCAAGTATAATTGTTGATACGGCCGATCAAATTGTGCTGCTTACCGGCAACGCCAAAGTGGTATGCATCGATGAAGCCCAGTTTTTTGATAACCGGCTGGTTGACGTGGCTAATACATTAGCCAATGATGGCAAACGCGTAATTATTGCTGGTTTGGATATGGATTTCGAGGGCCAGCCTTTTGATCCCATGCCAAAGCTCCTTGCCATTGCTGAATATATTACCAAATTGCATGCAATCTGTGCAGAAAGCGGGCGTATTGCGCACTATTCGCAACGCGTTGTAGAAAATCAAGATCGGGTACTGGTAGGCGAAAACGAGGCGTACGAACCGCGTGCACGCCACTGCTTTAGGCCGCCGGTTGACAAGCGCCGGGGCAAACCATTCAGGGCTATTAAACGTAAACCTATGAACAAAGAAAACGATATAAATGATTGACGTTATTCGGGGACTTATTGGCATGGTGGCAATCATCATGTTGGCCTACCTGTTCAGCAACGACAAAAAAATGTAAACTGGCGGATGGTCGCTAAAGGGCTGGCTATTCAGTTCGTATTAGCCGTCTTCATACTAAAAGGTGATGCCATGGCCAATGTTTTTAGTCCGCTTGGCTGGCCAAAAGCATTTTTCAGCTGGGTTTCATCTTTCTTTGTGATTGTGCTTGATTTTACGACCGAGGGCGCAGCTTTTATTTTTGGTGATTTGGCCCGAAGCCCCGGCACGGAAGGCAGCCTTGGCAACTTTTTTGCATTCCAAGTACTCCCCACCATCATTTTCTTTGCGTCAGTAACGGCTATTTTGTACCACTATGGTATTTTACAGCGTATTGTAAAATTCATGGCTAAAGGAATGCAAAAGCTTTTAGGTACTTCTGGCGCCGAATCGCTCTCAGTTATTTCAAACATTTTTGTGGGTCAAACCGAAGCTCCTTTGGTGGTTGAACCATACATTAAAAAGATGACTAAATCAGAGCTGCTGGCGGTTATGACAGGCGGCATGGCTACCATTGCTGGCGGGGTGATGGCCGCCTATGTCCAGATGCTGGGCAACTCCTACGCACAGGCACAAGGGGTAGGACTCGATGCCGGTCGCCTTATGTTCGCTGAACAGCTGCTCGGCGCCAGTTTAATGGCGGCCCCTGCTGCATTAGTGATTGCTAAAATTCTTTTTCCGGAAACAAAAACCCCAGCTACGCAGGGTGATGTTAAAATGAGTATTGAAAAGACTGATGCCAACGGTATTGATGCCGCCGCTTCGGGAGCATCTACCGGTCTTAAGCTTGCGGCGAATGTAGGTGCTATGCTTCTTGCTTTTATCGCATTGTTGGCTATGGGTAATTACTTCCTGGAATCATTCGGCAACCTAACCGGCTTAAACAGCTTGGTGCCCGGCGGCCGCTACGTATTGAAACGATTCTGGGTTGGCTTAT
>NNSL01000536.1 GCA_003123965.1 Balneolaceae bacterium SMO_bin1 | reverse complement strand
GGCACAATTTCTTCGCCCAGCGGCTCATACTCTCCATCATCAAATAAAAAGAAAAATACTTGTCGCTGCCAATGCGGAAGTGATAATCGCTGAGCGGATCAACCCAGAGGTTGTCTTCAAGCTCACGCCGATGCACCGTTTCTCCGGTTGAGGGAACTTTAATCCATACACCCTCGGGCATCTCCTTGCGCTGTTCTGTTTGAATATTTTTATCCTTTCGCTTAAACCACGCCATAAATGTGCTTTTAAATTTTAATTATTGACCAAAATAACGAATATGGCGGGAAGGAAAAATGATTTTATTTATGTAGCGGCAGATCATGCGAACAGGAGTGGAACCCATTCAAACCTGAGAAGAGCTGTAATACTGCGGATCAAAGTTTTTAGCTTCTACGCGGTGGATAAAATAACCAGATTCTGGACTTTGAAAAAGAGTGATAAGTGCTTTGGCCGAAATAACTTCTGTGCCTCTGCAAAGGGCGTTCCCGGTTATGGTTTCACTCAACCGGTTCCAGCCCGTACCAATAAGTATATCTCCGTGCTGAACCTGTGATTCAATCCACACCAGCGGTTTTACCTCTACATCCGTTTGAGCAACCAACTGTTGGTTTTCAGCCTTGAATTGCTGGTGATACAGGTGCTTGCGCTTGGCGTCAATAACTGCATGGATGTTCCCCTCAGAATTTTCTTGCAGTACTGCAGTTGCCAACGCAGCGGTAGTGGGCACGCGATAAAGGTCAATATCAGAATCAAAAAGCAAGCCTTTTACGCCACTTGCCGCAATGCGCAACCCGGTGTATGAACCCGGCCCTTCACTTATTAGCACAGCATTTAAATCATTAATGCCGAACCCGTGCTCTTGCATGAGTTCGCTGATAAACCCAAATAGCTTTTCGGAATGTGAACCGCGGGCTTCAGCGCGCTTTTCGAAGCGACGGCCTTGCTCATTTTTAAATGCTACCGCACAAACGTCCGTGGCGGTTTCAATAGCTAAAATCATGAATTAAACTACTTACAGTTGATTAGGTGAATATAAAAATTATTTACCGTACAATTCGCCAACGGCTGTTGCTAAGCTCCACCCAGCGGCTATAAAGCTGATACAAACGGGAATATTGCTCGGTAGAAAATTCTTTGCGGGCAGTATCAATCTGGAAATTGTACTGCAAGGTGTTCGGAACATTCGAATAATTTTCCGTGAATGTTGCCCCGGGCAGCTGAGTAGTATTATCGGCTGGTGTTTGCGAGAGCTCCATGCCTTCGGGCATGTTAATGGTATAGGATAAATCTAGCCGCTCGGGGGCATCAAGGGTAATGGGTAGATTACGCTCTCGATCCCGAAACGGATTTTCGGGCAGATTGCCCACAATCATTGGACGAAAATCGAGGCCATCTGCAAAGCTCAGGGCATAATCCCGGATTCGGAAATCAGCAGAAAGGACGATGGAATCCTGCCCGGCCGCGTTTAACTGCTGCGCACTGGATACTTCCACATCACCGTAGCCATCAAGCACCGCATCACGAATCACCTGTGCCAGCGTTGCGCCTTCCGCTAATCGGCGGCGAATTTGCTGCGCGGGATATCCAGTGTTGGCTACGCGAAGCGATCCCGCCAAATTCCCTTGGCGATCCAGATTAGCCTGCATATCCACATCAATACCAAAACGACTGTGTTCCGGTTCAATTGCAAGCCACTGGAAATCCGAATCACCCAGCATCAGTCCGGGTGAATTGTACATCTCGACGGGAATTAAGTTGGGATGACTATACGGGAAACTGGCATCCATGAAATAGGATTTCCCATCAATACGGGAATAAACCAACTGGCCGTTAAATTGAAAAAAGAAGGAAATCGCGGTTAATTTGTCCTGAGGACCGGGTAGACATAAGCACGGGTTGAGCTTCAATGCCATGCCCCGCGCAGCTATGGCCGTTAACACTTGGTTGATGGCTGCCTGATTGGTTGGCTCACCATTAAGTACCGGC
>NNSL01000535.1 GCA_003123965.1 Balneolaceae bacterium SMO_bin1 | reverse complement strand
CGTACGAGAAAAAGGCGGGCTTGCCATTCTGGGCACGGAGCGGCACGAATCACGCCGAATTGACCTTCAGCTGCGCGGCCGTTCCGGTCGACAGGGAGATCCCGGTGAATCACAGTTTTACGTATCACTCGAGGACGATCTGATGCAGATGTTCGGCTCCGACCGTGTGGCCAAAGTGATGGATAAACTCAATTTTGAAGAAGGCGAAGTGATCACCCACTCGTGGATCACAAAATCGCTGGAACGTGCTCAGAGCAAAGTTGAGCAGAATAACTTCAGCATTCGTAAAAAATGCAGCTTGAGTATGATGACGTGTTGAGCAACCAGCGTGAGGTTATTTATGAACGACGCAAGCACGTCCTTTCCGGCGATCAGCTGCGTAGCGATATTTACGACATGCTCGAAGATTTGGTAGAGCGCGTGGTAGATGAGTACTACGGCGCGGGTGAATTTGAAGAACTGCGCGACACCATTCTTCGGTTCCTGGCCGTGGATATTGAGCTGGAGCCCGACGAAATGAAGAGCATGAGCGAGTCAAAGCTCATTGACCATATTATTGAAAAGGCGTTTGAGAGCTATCGCCAAAAAGAGGAGATGATTTCCCAGCCGCTGTACGAAGTCATCAAAAATATTGATGCATCTGATGCAGAGGATAAGCCCGACCGCATCCAGGTAATTTTCACTGACGGTATGCGGCGCATGCGCGTGGTGATGGATGTTGAAAAAGCGCTTGAAAACGAAGGTCATGAAGTAGCCCGGGCGCTCGAACGCACGGCCGTGCTCTCGACTATTGATAATAAATGGATGGAGCACCTGCGCGAACTCGACTCGGTAAAAGAAGGTATAGGCCTGCGGGCATTTGGGCAGAAAGATCCGCTTCTGGAGTACAAAAAAGAGGCGTTTGAAATGTTCAAACAGCTTTTGCAGGAAATTAACCAGGAAACCATATCACTGATATGGAAAGCCGTGCCAGAAATGCAGGCCGACCAGCAGCAGTTGAAACAGGCCCGCGAGCAGAAAGCCAAAGTGGATATGAATCGCGCCAAAACCCAGCACAGCGATTCCACAAACATGGGCTTTAAACAGCAAGCCGGCCAAGGGCAAAATGGAAATCAGCAACAGCAGCGCAGTGATAAAAAGCCCGAGCCGGTAACGGTGGAAGAAGAGCCCGGCCGGAACGATTATGTTAAGATTCAAAATCCGAATACGGGCAAAGTCATTGACATTAAATGGAAAAAAGCCAAGCGAATGATTAACAACGATGGCTGGATTCTCATTGAAAAATAACGGCTAACCAACGCACCACTGATGGAAGTACTTGGTATTGATATTGGAAGTTACGGCATTAAAGGCTGTGTGGTTGATACCAAGGAAGGTAAAATTCTGTCCGACCGCTACAGTACAGATCCGCTGGACGACACCTCACCGCACAAGGTGCTGGCCCAGCTGCACGGCGTGGTAAAAAAGCATTTTAAATGGGATGGTTTGGTGGGCTGCGCCTTTCCGGCCCCTATCCGGAATGGCATTGTTCTTTCGGCCAAGCGCATTGAATCGGCCTGGACCGATGCGAACGCCGAGCAGCTATTCGCCGAAATTACCGATAACCAGTTTACCGTGATTAATGATACCGACGCCACCGGCATTGCCGAAATGCATTTTGGTTCCGGAGCTGGGCAAGACGGACTTGTGATTGTGCTTACGGTAGGCACGGGAATCGGATCATCCCTTTTTATGAACGGCAAGTTGGTGCCCAACACCGAGCTGGGGTTGATTGAGATTGACGGCATAAGTATAGAGGGACAAGCTTCCAACCGATCACGCAAGCAAGCTGGACTCCGCAAAAAAGAGTGGGCCAAACGGTTGCAGCAGATGCTTGAGACCTACGAAAAAATATTTCACCCCGATCTTTTTATTCTGGGAGGACAGCTAAGCCGAAATACCGAAAAAACCTTCCCTTTTATCAAGATTAATACGCGTTTTAAGGCCGCCAGCTTCC
>NNSL01000534.1 GCA_003123965.1 Balneolaceae bacterium SMO_bin1 | reverse complement strand
ACGCTCTCGGCTCAGAAAAAATACCAAGACAAACTGGCCGCTCTTTCGGCTGAGCTTGAGCAGGAAGGATATGAAATCAGCCGCTTAATGCAGGATGAGCGCTTTGAGGTGTACGGCACCATCGGCAATCGGTTTCGCAACTCGGCCGAGCGCACCACCCCTACGCTGGACGAGTACAAACAAATTCTCGACTTCAACAAAAAGATTGAGGAAGGCATCACGTTTATCAATGAGCACCAGCAGCAACTGCAAAAAGCCGAAGATAAATACGGCATCCCCAAATTTGTGATTACTGCCATTATCGGCATTGAGTCAAAATATGGACAGGTGCTGGGCAGCTATAATCCCTTCAACGTCTATATTTCTATGATGGCGGTAGACTATCGCGCCGATTTTGCGAAAGCCCAGCTAAAGGAGTTGCTTGAATTTGTAGGCCGCAAAGAGCTGGACGTTTTTGCCCTTAAATCAAGCTATGCCGGCGCCATGTCGCCCGCGCAGTTTATTCCTTACTCGGTAAACAAGTGGTGGGTGGGCGATGACCTTTTCAGCATGGACCACAGTATTATGTCGGTGGGCAATTACCTCGCTTATTTTAAAGAACGCAGCGGCAGCCTTTCTACCGCCGTATTGCGTTACAATCCCAGTGACCTTTACCGCGATACCATTCTCGATTTAGCCGATGCACTTGAGGAAGAATATCAGTCATTGCAGCAGTAATGTTTAAAGCACCAATCTAAACGCTTGCCTTGATATATATTCTCAAAACCTGAAGGATAGCCCCAATAAAACTGCAGACTTATTCCATAAAAAAAGCCTCGCTTCCCAATGGGAAACGAGGCTTTAATTCATCTATCGCTTGGGATAGACGGAACATTTGCGGATGATTTTACATCATTCCGCCCATGCCGCCCATTCCTCCCATGCCGCCGGGCATTCCGCCGCCCATGCCGCCTGCTGCGGGACCGTCGTCATCATCATCGTCGCCTTTAGAAGGCTTCTCAGTAATGATGGCTTCGGTTGTCAGCATCAATGAAGCAACAGAGGCTGCATTTTGCAATGCCATGCGGGTTACTTTTGTAGGATCGATTACACCGGAATCAATCAGATTTTCGAAATTCTCGGTGCGTGCATTGTATCCGTAAGAGGCGCCGTGTTCACTTTCGCCATCTCTCACTTTCTGCACTACAATAGATCCTTCCGCCCCGGCATTGTTGGCAATGCATCGCAGCGGTGCTTCAAGCGCGCGCCGGATAATTTCATACCCAACTTTCTGGTCTGAATTCTCAGCTTCCAGACCATCCAGCACTTTCTGCGCACGAATCAACGCAACACCGCCGCCGGCAACAATGCCTTCTTCAACGGCTGCACGGGTAGCGTGCAATGCGTCTTCAACGCGGGCTTTCTTCTCTTTCATTTCAACTTCGGAAGCAGCACCAATGTTGAGTACCGCAACACCACCGCTCAGCTTAGCAAGACGCTCTTGCAGCTTTTCACGGTCGTAGTCAGAAGTTGAACTTTCAATCTGTCCTTTAATCTGGTTTACGCGGGCTTTGATGTCTTCATCACTGCCTTTGCCACCAACAACGGTTGTGTCGTCTTTGGTGATATTCACGCGATCAGCAGTTCCAAGATAGTCAAGCGTTGCATTTTCAAGCTTGTATCCGCGCTCTTCAGAAATCACGGTTCCGCCGGTCAAAATGCCGATGTCTTCCAGCATCTGCTTGCGGCGATCACCAAAGCCAGGCGCTTTAACAGCGGCAATCTTAAGCGAGCCGCGCAGTTTATTAACAACCAGCGTAGCCAGTGCTTCGCCTTCAATATCTTCAGCGATAATAAGCAGCGGCTTGCCCGTTTGGATAACCTTTTCAAGAATAGGAAGCAGATCCTTCATATTCGTAATCTTCTTGTCGAAGATCAGGATGTAAGGCTCTTCCATTTCTGCGGTCATCGTTTCGGAGTTTGTCACGAAATAGGGTGACAGATAGCCGCGATCGAACTGCATAC
>NNSL01000533.1 GCA_003123965.1 Balneolaceae bacterium SMO_bin1 | reverse complement strand
CGGTTCTGAACAAGCATTGCCAGACCCATGATGTCGATAACCTGTTTGTGCTTGACGGCGGCTCGTTTGTATCACAGCCGCATAAAAATCCGACATGGACCATATTGGCGCTCTCGATGCGGGGCTCGGAATATATTGCTGATCAAATGAAAAAAGGAAATCTTTAATATCACAAATAAACTGTTATGGACCGACGAGAAGCCATTAAAACTTTATCGCTGGGTACGCTTGCCGGCACGTTTGCGCTGACGGGCTGCAAGAGTGCGCCCGAAAAAGAAGCAAAGCAGCTGCAGGATAAATTCTGGAGCAGGGTGACCGAAGAGGAGCTTGAAATGTGGGAAACACGTTTCTTCACCGATCATGAGTTTGAGACTGTTCGCCGGCTCTCCAATTTAATTATTCCCGCTGATGAACGCTCGGGGAGTGCCGTTGATGCCGGTGTGCCCGAGTTTATCGATTTTATGATGCTGGACCGGCCTAGTTTTCAGACGCCCATCCGCGGCGGGCTCAACTGGCTCGATTACCAGTGCCAAACACGGTACAACGCTGACTTCGTTGACTGCTCAGAGCAACAGCAAAAAGAAATGCTCGACAGGATTGCCTATCCCGAAACCGCTGAACCCAATATGCAGGCAGGCGTTAATTTCTTTAATCGATTTCGTGACTTGGTGGCTTCAGGATTCTGGTCGAGCAAGATGGGAATTGAGGACATTGGCTATGTTGGAAATCAACCTTACGACTGGGATGGATGCCCCGACGAAGCCCATGAACACCTGGGAATTTCTCCCGAAACTAATAATCAATCGACTTGAGGCTCATCTGATGAAATATTACTTATTTACGATTTCATTTCTCACCATATTTTTATTCACAAGTTGTATGAGTCAGGCACAAAACACCTTAACCGAACAAGAGAAAGCAGAGGGGTGGCAACTGCTGTTTGACGGCAGTTCTACCGACGGGTGGCGCGGCTATAATGATGACAGCTTTCCTGAGCAGGGCTGGGTAGCTGAAGATGGGATGCTTACCGTACAGGCTGACGGTGGCGGTGGGGACATTATCACTGAAAAAGAATACGAGAATTTTGTTCTGAAATTTGAGTGGAAAGTTGAAAAATGCGGGAAACAGCGGTTTGTTTTACCGAGCCCTGGAGCAGCCTACGAAACGGATTTACTGGTCGGCGCCGGAAGTGCAGATACTTGATAATGCCAATCACCCCGATGCCACCCGCGGCGAAAATGGTAACCGCAAGGCCGGTTCACTGTATGATTTAATCCCGGCTGAACCTCAAAATGCAAAGCCATACGGCGAATGGAACAGCGCGAAAATTGTAGCCGATGGTGCCCATATTGAGCATTGGCAAAACGGCGAAAAAGTGCTGGAGTATGAGCTTTGGACTCCCGAATGGTATGAAATGATACGTAACAGCAAGTTTGTTGGAACATCCCGAATTTGGGGATCAGAAAGAGGGACATATTGGCCTGCAGGATCACGGCGATACGGTCTATTTTCGAAACATCAAGATTAAAGAATTAAAGTAGAGGGGATTAAAAAATTGGCTGGATAGATTACTAATAAACTTAATTTTCAAAAAGAACATGGAACGTAAAGTACGCTATGGCATGGTGGGCGGAGGACCGGGCGCTTTTATCGGTGAGGTACATCGAAAAGCCGCAAATCTTGATGGTATGATTGAATTGGTTGCCGGGGCGTTTTCTTCATCACCGGAGAAATCCCGGGAAATGGGCAAGCAGCTGCATTTAAATTCCAAACGCGTTTACGATACCTACCGGGAAATGGCGGAAAAAGAGAGCCGCTTACCGGCAGACCAACGTATTGATTTTGTATCCGTTGTAACGCCCAATCACCTGCACTTTCCGGTTTGCAAAAGGTTTATTGAGGCGGGTATAAATGTGATGTGCGATAAACCGATGACCAACACCATTGAAGAAGCCGAAGAGCTTTGCCGCCTCGTGGACGAACATGACGTGACTTTTGCGCTAACGCATAA
>NNSL01000532.1 GCA_003123965.1 Balneolaceae bacterium SMO_bin1 | reverse complement strand
GATAGTGGTTCGGTGTATATAGAACGGTTTTACGGCGGCACCCCGAATGTGGACCTACCGGAGCCTTTTCAGATAAATGATATCAATGCCAACATGTTTGTGGAGTTAACACAGACGCAGCGGTTGCTGGATATCAACCAATTAACGGCGCAAATAGCAAATTTGCGAGCCGGCAATATTGAAATATCGGGTCAACTTTACAATGATGAGAAAGTGCTCGAATTTAACGCATTCCACTTTCTGGCGGGCAGCTCTCACCTACATCTTAATGGCACTATTGATGGCATAGATTTGTACCGTGGATCCATTGGTGAGCAGTTTGCAAATGCCGATTACAATATTGAGGTGAGTTCGCATCGATTTAAGTTTAACGAGTTTACTGATGTACTGGCCAATCTGCCCGATATTGAAGAACCGTTTGATTTTACAGTGGAAACAACCGGTCCCCCCAGTGCTATTAATCTGAGTACATTCCGGTTTGGTATTGGTGATAGCTATTTTAGCATTGACGGAAGTGTTGGTAACCTATTCAACAACCAAGGACTCACATACAATTTCAATATTGATACGCTGGCAGTGCACAAGCCGGATGTGGAAATTTTTACCGGTCCGCTTAACGCACGGCAATATAGCGTGCTTGAGAACCTGCGCCTAAATGGACAGGCAAGCGGAACGTCTGATACACTAAGCGTTGATGTAGGTGGAAGCAGCACTATTGGCTCATTTCAAGTGAATGGTTCAAGTCAACTTGTTAGTCCGTTCGCCTACCAAGGTAAGCTTACAGCCTCGGAGATGAATATCGGGGCCATTGGTTGAAGCAGGAATAGATACAACAAGCCTCAATTTTACCGGCACCATATCTGGGCAAAATACGGCACTTCGATCGGGCCAAATGCGCTTTGTGGGCCAGGCGCAAAACAGCTTCATTAATGATATTCGCATTGACAGCCTTCGGCTTACTACCTCACTGCTGCAGGGGTTGCTGAAAGCCGACTATTACTATCGCAACCAGCAACAGCTGGTAAGTGGTAATGCAAGTGCGAACTTTAATCGCGATGATCCCACTATTACGCTGCAGGGTAACACTACGCGGTTAAATCTGACCGATCTATTTAGCGAAATTCCGGTAGATTCCACCAGTTTCAATACGGAATACGAAATTAATATGCAGGGTATTGAACCCGATCGCATACAGGGAATGGCGCGGTTTGAGGTAGAGCCTTCGGTGATTGATGGCGATTCGGTTGAATCGCATCAATTGCGGGTGGAGCTGGATTCACCGGACCTGGCATCGCGCACGTTGCAGATAAACAGTTCGCTGTTTGATTTAACGCTTAGAGGTGATCTAAAGCCATCGAATATCAGGACTCAGGTGAATTACTGGTCCAATTACTTTCAGCGGCGTATTGCTGAAGAAATTCGACTCGATACCCTGGGCTATCAACCCGAAGTGCAAACTGCAGCTGTAGAGCCGATGCAGGTTCAGGGCAATATTGAAGCCAAAAACTTGACACTCGTTCGCACATATTGGCCTTCATTTCCCTCTTTGGTTACCAATTCAACGGTTGATTTCGAAATGCAGGCTGATTCAACCGATCTGCAATTTTCTTCCCAGATTCAATCAGATACGCTGCGCATTAACACCGTACAGGTGCGAAATGCAGGCAGTAGTTTCTCGGGGCAATTCAGCTATAATCAGACGCTTAAAGAGTCCGGGAATCTAAGATTTGAAACCTCAGCAGATCGAGTTGAATCGAACTTTACGGAAATGGATTCTGTACAAATTGCGCTCGATTACCGCCGCGATTCCCTCTTCTACGCGCAGCAGGTGAAACGATTTTCGGATGATGCGCGATTTAACCTGCAAATGCGATCCAGGCTGTCGCAGTCGGATATTAAACTGGCCATTGATGAATTTTTCCTTGGCAATGAAGAATATGCCTGGCAAAATGAAACTACTCCGCAGCTCACTTATACCCGTGCCAAAGAAGTTATTTTTGAGTCATTCCGGTT
>NNSL01000531.1 GCA_003123965.1 Balneolaceae bacterium SMO_bin1 | reverse complement strand
CGATCGTATCACTCCATTCCTGGCCCGTATCAACGCTGATGAAATTATTTCTCAATTCGTTACCGGGGGCTTCATATCTGTCATTTAACATTTCAAAATCTTCGGCCCGCGCATCTGAAACAATATCAGATTGCTCCGTTCGCTCCTGCAATCGCTTTTTTATAATGTCATCAGGTGCTTCTGCTTCAATAAATAAATAGTTCGCTCCCAGATCTTTCAATTTTTCTTTGAACATTTTTCTGATGTTTTCACTACTAAACGTGGCATCCAGAATCACGCTTTCCTCATTCTTAAAGCTATTTTTTGCCTTTTCAAACAGCGCTTTATACACCTTTTCTGACATTTCAGATGAATACAGATCACTTCGTTTCTCTTTAGGTGTTCGTTCATGTAACGGCAGATCGGCCAGCGATTTTCGAAGCACGTCAGATGAAATATGTTCCACCTCAATACGCTCAGATAAATGCTCAGCCAGACTGCTTTTACCGGTTGCAACTCCACCCATAAATATCAGAACCTGCGGCTTTGAACCGATTAATGCATACCGCAGCGACAAGTTGAAATAACGTATGGCCAATTCGTGCATTCGGCGCCGCTCTTGCTCGTCAACCTCCTCTTCACTACTGTGCAAGCTTTTCACTTTCCCTTTTACATAGGCACGGTAACATTTATAAAAGTCGATAATATCGGAAAGGGAATCGTCACTTAGCTTTTGCTCCATTAGCTTTACCAAATAGCGCTCCCAATTCCAGCACGCATTAAAGTCCAGATCCATGGCTAAAAATGCCAAATCTACAGCCCAGTCGCCGTAGCGGAGCCGCTCGTTGAATTCGATGCAGTCGTAAATGCAAACGCTCTCCGGGGTGATGTGAATATGCTCTAAATGCAGATCCCCGTGCCCGTCAATGATGCATCCATTTTCAATACGCTGGCGGAATAGATCGGCATTCTGCTCAAAAAATTGGTTCGTATAGTAACGGATGGCTTTATAAGATTCCCGTTCAATAGTATCCCCAATGAAGTCCCTGGTCTGCTCAAAATTTTCGTCTGTATTGTATTTAATCCGCTCAATGGTACCAAATTCGGTTACCTGATCACCCGGCGATTGATTCTGGTAAAAGGCCGCCAGCTTTTGACCAACGCGATCAAAATGAGTTTGCTCTAAACGGTCATTTTCTATATATGAGTGAAGAAAATACTGCTCATCCAACTTTTTCATTTTTACGGCATATTCAACCACTTCACCTTCACTATCCTCATCAAGTAAAAAAGCACCATTCTTGGAACTAATGGGTATCACCCCAAGGTAAATATCACTGCATAAACGGCTGTTCAGGGTTACCTCTTGCTCACAATAATGCCGGCGTTTTTCAAGCGTACTAAAATCGAGAAACCCAAAATCAACAGCTTTTTTAATTTTATAAACATACGGCGGAACTATGTATACATGTGAGATGTGGGTCTGCACGTGCTCAACACTATCGGGATGGTGTGGATAAATATCAGCGGCTTTAAGGGCTTCATACAATTGATGTGTTCCAGATCTTTTTTCGCTGAATTCACTCATAGTTTAAGTTGCCTGTTTTAAGTCTTTTGATAATAATAAGTAAAGCTTATTTACTAAAAAATATTAGTATCAAATGGGTACTGAAAATATTTAATGCCACCACTGCATAAGTGCATTACTTTTTTTATTTATCAAAACACCAATAAATGAATCTCTAAAGCTTTATCTAAAATTTTGCGTTATGTCACTTCAGATCAGCAACATTCTTTTTCCTACTGATTTTTCTGAAACTGCCAGCAAGGCGATGCCTTACGCCATTGCAATTGCTAAACAGACTGGTGCCAAACTAACCCTGATGCACAGTATTGAAGAGCCCTATAATTTTGCTCCTTTAATTGAAGAGTTTACTGAACGAGCAAAGGAAGAAGTCCGCAAAAAAACTTGAAGATATTACCCAAAGAATACACCAAAATGACCCGGACGGGAACATCCAAATTGATAAGAATATTA
>NNSL01000530.1 GCA_003123965.1 Balneolaceae bacterium SMO_bin1 | reverse complement strand
GTAGCAGAACAGGGTCGGGTAACTGCGGCACACGTGCTCAAAAAAGTGCCGGGCGGCCCGTACTCTTACTACGTGAACATATACAACCAACAGCAAGATGGCAGCTGGTCCTCTCCTATCGCCCCTCACCTCGACAGCACCGCAACCGAGCACGGCTTTGTATCCATGGTGCCTGGCACGATAACACCATGGCCATCTGGCTTGATGGCAGGCGAACGGCCGATCGGTCTGATGAGGAATATTTTGATCTTGATCAAGCCATGACGCTCCGGTCTGCAATCGTTGGAAATAATGGCGTTGTCACGAATGGCAAACAGATTGATGACAGCGTTTGCGACTGCTGCAATACCGCTTTGGCGATGACGTCTCAGGGGCCTGTTGCAGCCTACAGGAATCGCACCGATGAGGAAATTCGTGATATTTATATAAGTCGATATATAAATGACAAGTGGACAACACCAGAAGCTGTTCACCATGACAACTGGGAAATTGCGGCCTGCCCGGTAAATGGACCAGCAGTAGCTGCGCAAGATTCGGCGGTTGCAGTGGCATGGTACACAGCGGCAAACGACACTCCGCGCGTTCTGGCGGCTATTTCGTCCAACAATGGCAAATCTTTTTCTGAACCTATTGTACTTAATGAAGCCCTACCTACCGGTCGCGTTGCAGCCACCGCAGATGATTCTTATTTCTATGTGAGCTGGATGGAAGGTGAAAATCAGGAATCAGCACTGAAAGTAAAGCGAATTCAACGAGACGGTATGGCTTCATCAACGCGCATGGTGGCTCCTGTTGATGTATCACGAAACAGCGGTTTTCCGCAAATGGTTCGCAGCGATTCACGCTTAATTTTTGCGTGGAGCACGCCGGATTCATTACCCACAATAAAAACAGCATCGTTGGATATCAGTACATTTGAACGTTAAGCAATGAAAAATACCGATTTACGACCTGGCATACCCATCAATATCGCCCACGGGTTTATTTCGCCAATCGGAAAGCTGTTCTAAAATTCTCAAGCGAACTTCATCGGTTAATTGTTCAATATCGTCCATTGAAAGGCCTTCGGTAGAAACCGGTTCCAGCACTTTGAGCCTAATATTATTACGGGGGCCGAACTTCCAGCTTTTTTTGGGGAGCGCTCCCTGTGTTCCATCTATTGCGATGGGCAAAATAGGAACTTCTTCCTTAATGGCCAGCTCAAATGCTCCGTAAGCAAAACGATTTAATTTTCCGGTTCTGGAGCGCGTGCCTTCCGGGAAAAAACATGACCGAACAATCGTGTTCAAGATAATAGGCGGCCTGCCTGAAGGTAGTAAGTTTACGATTAGCGGCTTTGCGATCCACAGAAATATCACCGGCCATTTTGAGCAACCAGCCAAAGCCGGGTACGTCGAAAAGTTCTTTTTTTGCAACCCATTTCATCTCCCAGGGCAAGTTTGAAATTACGGGAATATCGGCCTGTGAAAGGTGATTCGACACCATCACGTACGGATGACGGTCATTAATATCGGTTTTACCTTCAATTTTTACCTGCCAGTTTGGATTTATTTTTGAAATATATTTCCCCAAAATCCGGAACAGACGACCGGTCCAGTATCGGGCTGGGTCGCGATCAAAGAGGTAGCAGATAGCCATTAGAGGCAGCCAAATTAGAACGAGGATTACCACCCCGCTCCAGATCAATACTGATTTGAGGCTGTCCATGGCTACGCTTTAATTTTCGGGATAAAGCTCTTAATAACCCCCCAGATTCCTTTCGCCGGCTTAAGTGAACGTTTGTTACGTTCTACCGCTTTTTCGATGATATCGGGCTGAAAGATATCAACCTGGGTCATTTCTCGGGCGGGCTGATAGGTACGGGGCGGACTAAATTTAGCGTCATCCGCCTTCTTGAATGAAAGCGTAACCGGTTTCTGTTTCGTTCGGTTATTCTGTTGCTTCGAGGGCTCCCTTTTTTTCTGCTGAGCTGCAGGCTTTGGGCTAGGAGAAGCAGATTTCTGGTCCGATTTTTGGG
>NNSL01000529.1 GCA_003123965.1 Balneolaceae bacterium SMO_bin1 | reverse complement strand
CCACCGATGATAATGCCGACCGCATATAAAATATAGGTAAACTGATCGAAGGTACCGGCAAGGGAATCATTCGTCTCTATTTCAAAATCATTTTCCATCCCGGGAGCAACTTTTCTAATAACGCGCATAACCCCGGTAATTTCATCCATAGCCGCCTCCAAATATTCAATCGCCGGTGCTTTGGCTTGGATATCAATATTCCGATTCCCTCCATAAATATTAATTGCGGTGGTATAAGGTATGATTATAACATTATCCAAAGGATTGTCCGAAAATACTTCCCTTTTCATTTAATATTCCTACCACCCGGTACTGATGGCCGGCCACCCTGATATTTTTCCCTACCGGATATTCTGTTTGGAATAAGTCCTCGCGTATCTCACTGCCAATAAGTGCTAAGGGGCGAGCGTACCTAACATCTTCTGAATTAAAATTACGGCCATCTTGCAATTCATACGCGTTATTATTGAGATAATACTCATTGCTGCCGACAACACGAACAGTAGGTTCTGTTTCTTCCTCACCATAAACTACTTTGGTATAGTCAAAAACTTCATCAGGACTTATTTCGCCCGCCAACTTTAATCTCTCCTGTAGCTCTTCGGCGGTTTCAAATGTAATCTGCTGCCGATTTCTCAGGCTCCTTCTATCTCCATCGCCCATCTGTACCGATGGCGTTCGTGAAATATTTATTACATCTCCGCCCATCATGCTCATCGTGTTCTGAAAAAAGTTATCCAGCACTGCAACGGCAGTGGTCGATACTATTACAGAAAAGACCCCGACCACCAGAGCCAGAAGGGTTAACGATGAGCGCAGTTTATTTGCTCGTAAGGAATCAAATGCCTGGAAAAATACCTCTTTAATACTCATAGCTATTCGTACCTCAGGGATTCAATAGGATCTGATTTTGCAGCCCTGTAGGCCGGGATGAACCCAAAGATCAGACCCACGATGGAACAAAGAATAAAAGCAGCTACAACTACGCTGACATCAATGGTAGCTATAAATATCTGGTTGATAAGCAAACTTAACGGATACGCAATTATTAAACCGATTAGCCCGCCAAGCAAACACATTACCACCGCTTCAATAAGGAACTGGTATAGAATCTCCCAGGATTTTGCACCAACTGCTTTACGTATGCCTATCTCTTTGGTTCGTTCGCGAACAGATACAAACATGATATTCATTACGCCAATCCCGCCGATAAGCAGTGATAAAGCGGTGAGTGCTCCCCCAACTATGTAGAGTCCTGCTTTAAATGAAGCCAGCTGCTGCTCAAAAGCTTGCGGTTTATTAATCCCAAAATTATTCTCTTCTTTTGCATCAAGCTGGCGTATTCTCCTCATGATACCTTCAATTTCATATTGCCCGTCTTCATATGCCTGTTCATTTGGAAATTTAACGGCAATCTGAATTCCGCTACGTAATCCAAAGATTTGTCCATACGCTGTAATAGGAACGGTTGCCCGACGATCCATGTCCGCAAGCCCTAAAAATTTTCCCTGTTTCTCAAGAATGCCGATAACGCGAAATTTTTGTCCACCTACCCTGATGCTTTTACCAAGTGGATTTTGAATTTCAAAAAGTTTTTCGGCCAGTGTCGCGCCTAATACAGCCACTTTTGCGCCGCTGCGTACTTCCTGAGTTGTAAAAAATTCGGCCGGATTCAATAGACAAGCCTGCTGTATTAAAGTAATCTTCCGTCACACCGGCAAGAAAAACACCTTCTGCAGTTTTATCTTCAAAACGAATAGAAGTGCCCCGTGCCGCTGCTGCCGAAACATGTGAAGCAAAACGGCTGGCATCTGCAATTTCTTCAACATAGCTGAGCTTCATTTCGGGGCGGTTTCGATATTCCCACCATTTATAGTCAGGTCCGCCGCCCCATGGCTGTTTCTCAACATATACCACATTCTGCCCCATCATTGCCATGCTCTTGTCAAACTCGGCATCCATGCCATTACTTACAGCATTCATCAGCGTTACCATTACAATGCCGATAATAATACACAGGGT
>NNSL01000528.1 GCA_003123965.1 Balneolaceae bacterium SMO_bin1 | reverse complement strand
CTGGGTGCGGCGGCAGTGGCAGAATACCAGTACGACCGGCTGGATGATCCCGGTATTGGCCTGGGTAGTGACGGGCGAAAAGTGCTACTGTATAGCGACCTGAAAAAGCTGGAAGCAAACATTGATAAACGGCCCGCCGAGCGAGAAATGGAACTTCACCTAACCGGAAATATGGAGCGCTACATGTGGTCGTTCGACGGCGAACAATTTCATGAAGTGGACAGTCCCATTATCTTTAAACATAATGAACGGCTGCGGCTGATCCTCGTCAACGATACCATGATGGAGCACCCTATTCACTTGCACGGCATGTGGATGGAACTCGAAAATGGTAACGGAATTCACAACCCCCGCAAGCACACCTTTTTGCTTCAGCCGGCGCAGCGGCTATCGGCGCTCATCACCCCGCGCGACAAAGGCCGCTGGGCATTTCATTGCCACATTCTCTACCATATGGAGAGGGGCATGTTCCGTGTAGTTCAGGTGGAGGACAAAGACGGCAATATCTATGAAACGGATGAAAATTATGGTTGAGATGTTTGCAATACGTACAAGGCACAATTTTGATCACGGTAATTCACCCTCAAAAATCATGAACACTAAAAAATAAACACTTCAAAAAGATTACTTGTAGTTGCTTCACTATTGGTTTCTTTTATAATGATATCGGTTAGTGTGGCAACCGCACAAAAAGCGCCCGAATTCCGCAATGATCTGTTGATGGACAACAAAACGCAGTATTTTTTCATGACCGACCGGCTGGAGTTTTATAATATTGATGGGAACCCAATTTTATTGGATGCTCAAGGCTTTGTCGGAAAGGATTTGTGGAAAGTCTGGTTTGAAGCCGAGGGTGAAGCACTCACTACCGAGACGGAAGGCGAAATGGAGCTGGAAGCACTCTACGGGCAGGCCATCTCAGCCTATTTTGATGTCCGCGCTGGTATCCGCTACGATATTGCCTATAATGCAAATGACACGCGCAGTCGGGGCTTTGCGGTTCTGGGCATCCAGGGGCTGGCGCCGTATCTCTTTGAGGTAGATGCAAACCTGTTCGTTAGCGAGGCGGGTAACATTTCAGCAGAAATCGAAGCCGAGTACGATTTCCCCATCACGCAACGTCTGTGGGGTCAGCCTCGCGTTGCCACCGGCTTGGCCGTGCAGGACGTACCCGAGTGGGGCGTAGGCTCCGGTTTTAATGATGTGCAATTGGGCTTCCGCATGAGATATGAAATCGAACGGGAGTTTGCGCCCTATATTGGTATTTCGTGGAATCGCAAGCTGGGCAAAACGGCCGATTTTGTCGAAGACGCCAGCACATTCGGACTGGTGGCCGGATTGAGGATGTGGTTTTAAGAAATAAAGGTTATGAGTAAAACCATATAGCTTTTTTCAAAGATGAGTTAACCACAAATATGGTAGAGATATAGTTATATTTTTATTGAAGTTATAGTTCTGATAAATGGGCCTTAAATATTTATCATGCACTGTAATTTATCTTTCATATTATTTAATGGAACACGCTATCGAAAACTGATTATTATTTAGAGAGAAGTTCATAGTAAGTATTTACTTGAAATAACTACCAATGTATTTATTACAAGCACAATCAGCCGGATTTCTGGAACAGTGGCAAAGCGCTGCTACAACCACCATCGGCTTTTTCTGGATGGCGCTCTGGGCCTTTATTTTAGGCTACGTGATAAGCAGCATGATTCAGGTTTTCGTAACCCGCCAGCGCATGCAGGAATCAATGGGTGAGTCGGGACCCAAAAGTGTGGGGCTGGGTACCTTCTTTGGTTTTATTTCCAGTTCGTGCAGTTTTGCCGCTTTGTCAACTACGCGGGCGTTATATCAAAAAGGGGCGGGGTTCATCCCCGCCATGGCATTTCTGCTGGCATCCACCAACCTGGTTATAGAGCTGGGGATCGTCATTTTTATTTTTCTTGGCCTTAAATTTGCCATTGCTGAATACGTTGGCGGAATACTACTCATCTTATTTATGTGGCTTTTTGTGTCCATTACCT
>NNSL01000527.1 GCA_003123965.1 Balneolaceae bacterium SMO_bin1 | reverse complement strand
TTTATAAAATTTAACATCATTATGCATATGCTTTGCACATATTCTTAAAAAAGGGGAATTTAATAGGCACAAGTTTCGTGTTGAAACTACATTTCCCTGAATTGAAATAGCGGACTGATACCTCAAATTATTTTCACATGAATATAGGCATTGTTTGTTATCCAACTTTTGGCGGCAGCGGCGTAATTGCAACCGAGCTGGCCAAAGGCTTAGCGTTGCGCGACCATAAAGTACATATTTTAAGCTATGCCAAACCGGCCCGGCTCGATACGTTTCAGACCAACATCTCGTACCATGAGGTGAACCTGCAGTCGTACCCGCTGTTTGAATATCCGCCGTACGATTTAGCGCTGGCCAACCAAATGGCGGGCCTCATCGATTACGAGGGCATTGATATTCTGCACGTGCATTATGCCATTCCCCACGCCACCAGCGCCTACTTGGCTAAGCAAATTCTGGGTGAAAAGGCCGCGCATGTGCCTATAATCACCACACTGCACGGCACCGATATTACGGTTGTGGGCAGCGACCCCAGCTATAAGTCGGTCGTCGACTTTTCGGTGAACCAAAGCGACGGCGTTACAGCGGTATCGGAATTTTTGAAAGACGAAACCTACCGCCGGTTCGATATCAAAAAAGACATTAAGGTAATACCCAATTTCATTGATCTTGACCGGTTCAAGCGGGCGAATAAAGAGCATTTTCGCAGAGCCATCAGCCCCGAGGACGAAAAAATAATTGTGCACGTATCCAATTTTCGGGAAGTAAAACGCGTGCCCGATGTGGTTGACACGTTTGCTTACGTGCTGAAGAATGATATCAAAGCCAAACTGTTGCTGGTGGGCGACGGCCCCGACCGCAACCGGGCGGAGCAGCGCTGCCGTGAGCTGGGCATTTGCGACCAGGTGCGGTTTCTGGGCAAGCAGGAGCAGGTAGAAGAAGTGCTTTCTATTGCCGATCTGTTTTTGATTCCATCCGGCTCCGAAACGTTTGGTCTTGCCGCGCTCGAAGCCATGGGCTGTGGCGTGCCGGTCATCAGTTCAAATATCGGCGGGCTGCCCGAAGTGAATATACAAGGCGAAACCGGCTACCTCTGTGATTTGGGCGATACCGATGCGATGGGCCAATACGCTGTTGAAATTTTGAGCGATCCTGAGAAACACCGGCAGATGTCGGAAAATGCACGACGCCGCGCCGAAAAATTTGAGCTCGGCGATGTGGTGAGCCAGTATGAAGAATATTACGAGCAGTGCCGCGATCAGCTCATTCAATCATGATTTATCGCTAATCTCAAGAGGCCGTAATCGCACAGCTTAATAAACTTTTCTCCTCTCATAAATTTAGGGCCCTCGGTTTTATTGTGCTGGGCGCTGCAATGGTAAGCTTCACCTCTGTTTTTGTAGAGCTTGCCAACGTGGGCCCGTCCGTTTCGGCCTTTTACCGGCTGCTGTTCGGCGGGGTGATTCTGTTACTCATTGCAATTATCCGCAGCGACCGCCTCTGGTTTGGAATTTCGCACCTCTTGTTGCCCGGAATTTGCGCTTTCTTGTTCGCCCTCGATCTGTTTTTCTGGCATCGCTCCATTTTATATGTGGGTCCGGGCCTGGCCACCATTTTAGGCAACATGCAGGTGTTTTTTGTGGCCTTTTTTGCGGTCTGGTTATTGAACGAACGGCTGAGCAGGCGATTATTGATCGGCATTCCCGTGGCCGTAACAGGACTCTTCTTAATAGTGCAGGATAGCTGGGGTTTGCAGGGCGGTGATTTCAAGTGGGGCGTTTTGCTGGGCATTCTCACCGCGCTCTGTTATGCCGGCTATATTTTGGTATTGCGCCAATCACAGTCCGCTGATAACCGACGCCGCTTTTCGTTGTTTGCCAACATGGCGTGGATCAGTCTGCTGGGGGCGCTCCTGCTTGGCCTTTCCGTGTGGATTGAACCCGAAGCCCATTTTGGCATCCCCGATATGCAGACATTATGGGCACTACTGGGCCTCGGGGTAATGGGGCAGGTGCTCGGATGGGTGCTCATCTCCAAAGGCTTA
>NNSL01000526.1 GCA_003123965.1 Balneolaceae bacterium SMO_bin1 | reverse complement strand
GCAAGGCAAAAGATCGAGGGGCTGAATATTATAGTAGCTGGCACCAGAAGTTACAGCAATTCGAGGCAGACGATGACAGCAATGCCGCTGCTTTTAAGTCGCACATCACCCGTAAACTTCCAGCTGATATCGAGAATCATTTTCCGACATTTGAAGCAGACGAAAAGGGCATGGCCACCCGTGCGGCATCAGGCAAAGTATTGAATGCAATTGCCCCCCACATTCCATCATTGATAGGCGGGTCGGCTGATTTAACCGGAAGCAATAAAACCTGGATTGATGACGCCGGTATTTTTGGTCCGGAAAATTATGCAGGCACCAATATCCACTTCGGTGTTCGGGAGCACGGTATGGGAGCCGCACTTAACGGCATGGCGCTGCATAAAGGTGTTATTCCGTACGGCGGCACATTCTTAATATTCTCAGACTACTGTCGGCCGGCCATACGAATTGCTGCGCTTTCGAATATTCCCTCTGTATATGTATTTCACCCACGATAGTATTGGCCTTGGGGAGGATGGTCCAACCCATCAACCGGTAGAACACCTGGCCTCACTACGCGCAATGCCGAACGCTTTAATTTTACGCCCGGCCGACGCCAACGAAACAGCCTGGGCTTGGAAAGCGGCGCTCGAATATACTGAAGGTCCGGCCCTGCTGGTGCTTACGCGTCAATCCCTGCCAACTTTTAAACGTGATAATAAAAATGCTGCCTCAAATACCTTGAAGGGTGCATATATATTATCAGATTCCCAAAAAGACATGCCTGATGCTATTCTTATGGGCACCGGTTCGGAGGTGCAGCTTGCTCTTGAAGCACAACAAAAATTGCGCGATCAAAATGTTGACGCCCGCGTGGTAAGCATGCCGTCTTGGGAGCTTTTTGCCAGCCAGGACGACGACTACAAGAAAAGCGTACTGCCGCCTGAGGTAACTGCGCGCGTTTCAGTTGAGGCGGCGGCTACCTTTGGCTGGGAACGCTGGATTGGGTCGGAGGGAACCGCAATAGGACTTGAACGCTTTGGTGCCTCCGCGCCGTACGAGGAAATTTATGAACATCTGGGTATCACCAGTGATCGTATCGTGCAGGAAACTATAGAGCTCACTTCCGGCAGTTAAATGAAAGCACTTAATCCGGATGATGCACGCAGGTAAATGTGATGTCATCATTTGGTTTTTCATTGCCGATGAAGTTTTCAAGAGAGTGCTGCACTTTCTTGATAATCGTTTTGGCATGAAGCGAACCATATACGCTTAAAATGGCGTCTAAGCGATCGGTGCCGTACTCTTCTCCGTAGGGATTGCGTGCTTCAGTGAGTCCGTCAGTGTAGAAAAATACGCTGTCACCGCCTTTAAAGTGAAACTTCTTCTCTTCGAGATTACTTTTCAGCATTGCAGAAGAAGTCATGCCCAAGGCAAAGCCGTCGCTACGTAATTCAAACGTTGCATCACGTTCTTTGCTGTAAAATATGGGTGGATTATGGCCAGCCCGGGCAAAAACCATTTGGTCTTTGTCCTTTGGGAAAAAAAGCGGCGCAGGCGGTTACAAACGTTTGATCTTTAATATCTGACTTCACATAATCATTCAACTCCAAGAAGAGCTCTTTGGGGGTGGGGTTGCTTTTTTCGATGATGAGGTGCACCAGAGCCTGCATACGTACCATATAAAGGGCCGCTTTTAAACCTTTGCCAGAAACATCTGCAATTATCTTATACGTTCCGTTGGGTGTATCGATTAAATCTACATAATCGCCGCCCACCTCTTTAGCTGTGTTGGCAAAAGAGCAAATTTCAAGGTTTCCTTTTTGGTACTCAGTTGCGGGCAGCAGACTGAGCTGAATTTCGCGTGCCAGGTCAATTTCGCGTTTTACATCTGTTTTTTCGAGCAGCTCAATTAGCAGCAGTATATTCATGCCGCCGAATGCTATAGGCACCAGAAGGGGATAAAGGATAAAACCGGATAAGCCAACGATCTCCAATATATAATAGGCAAGGAAGCTTACGCAGGAAATACCAAACAGCAAGCGCCGTATTGGATTGAGCCTTTT
>NNSL01000525.1 GCA_003123965.1 Balneolaceae bacterium SMO_bin1 | reverse complement strand
AACGATCCCAGTATACGGGAAGCGCAGCGAAAAAAGCCCCAGGTTCCGGTGCGGTTCATCACCACGGGTTCGCGCCCGTTTGTGCGGTTTGTGGGCGCTAACGACGCGCTTAATAACGAGGCCTATCTAAAAGAATGGGCCATCATTATTGCCGACTGGATCAAAGAGGGCCTGCACCCCTACATATTTACACATTCGCCCGATAGGGTGAGCCAACCCTCAATTGCACGTCGATTTCACCAAATTTTATCCGAACTAATTACCATCAATCCTATGCCGGCTTGGCCCATTGAAGGGCAGGATGAACAGCTGGATTTATTCTGAAATAACGAAACAGATTTTATGAAACGATTTCTCTACGCCGCAGGCTGCATTTTAATGGTGCTTTTAGCGATATCTTGCACCGGAAATTCACAGTCATCAATGAACCTTGAACTGCTGGGGGAGGTCGTCATCCCTCATAATTATGAATTGCAGGGCACACCCGTTGGCGGACTTTCGGGGCTGGCTTATGATGCCGACAAAGAACTGTATTATGTATTGAGCGATGACCGCAGCGAGTTTGCCGCCGCCCGTTACTATTCGTTCCGGTTGAAGTTAAATGAGAATCTGCAACTTACGGAAGAGAGTATCATTTGGGAGGACGTCATTTTCCTGCATGATTCGACAGGTTCACGCTATGGCAAAGGTCAGCTCGACCCTGAAGGTATTGCAGCGGGTGAAGACAGCTTGATTTATGTTTCATCAGAAGGGGACCCTACTATTGACGTGCCCCCATTTGTAAACGCCTTTAGCCCGAGCGGACGGTTCGTAAAATCCTTTCCTATCCCAAAGGCATACTGGGCTCGCGCAGATAGTTTGAGAGCGGAACGCGGCGTGCGTACAAATTTTGGGTTTGAAGGTCTGGCCATTACGCCAAATTACAGCAGGCTTTATGCCGGCACCGAAAATGCACTGCTGCAAGATGGTTCCGCAGCCGATTCAGCCAGCAGCAGCCCGTCCAGAATACTCGTATATGATGTGCCTTCCGGTACCATTTTGCATGAATTTATGTATCGAGTGGAGCCGGTTGAGTTTTCCTCGGACGAACGAGGCAGTATGGCTGTAAATGGTCTTACGGCGCTATTTATGCTTGGTAATGATGGGCGAATGCTCAGCCTGGATAGAAATTACGTAGCCGGCCAGGGTAACGAAATTCATCTTTATGAAGTGAGAACCGAGGGCGCCACCGATATTAAGGGCAATACCTCAATGCAGAAGATGGATGAAGAGCCCACCCCTGTGCAAAAAAAGCTGGTTGCAGATTTAAGCAAATTCGACATTACCCTCGATAACTTTGAGGGTCTGTTGCTTGGTCCCGAACTGCCTAGCGGCGGACGACTACTGCTTATCGTATCCGACAATAACTTTTCTGCAGATCAACAAACGCTGTTCACAGCATTTCGCCTGCGAATGAACTAAAGTTCAATAATTTTCTGATTGGAGAAGATGTTTCTTGGGCCTTTTATTCGCTCATCATAAACTAATTTCTGCAGTATACTGTTTGGCTGTATTATGATACAAAAAATCAGCTACGTAATATTATCAGTACTACTTATGAGCACCCTCACGGTATTCGACTTCAGCGATGAAGAGGAATGGTCTAACTGGCAGATTGAAAATGACCGGGTGATGGGCGGCAAGTCTACCGCCGAGCTGGTGCGCAATAATGCCGGCAATGCCGTATTCAGGGGGTCGGTTTCGCTGGAAAATAACGGCGGTTTTGCCTCCGTGCAGTATCGTTTCTCTGCTATTGATGTGGCAGAATATTCCAAAGCGATACTACGTGTAAAGGGCGATGGAAAGCGATATCAGTTTCGGGTTAAGGCTAATTTAAGCGACCGATATTCGTTTATTCAGTACTTCGAAACCAATGGAGAATGGCAAACTATCGAGATTCCACTCGAAGAAATGTACCCGGTTTATCGCGGTCGCGATGTAGATCGTCCCAATTTTGATGCCGACCAAATCGAAGAAGTGCGTTTTCTTATTGGTAATGGGAAACCACAGGATTTT
>NNSL01000524.1 GCA_003123965.1 Balneolaceae bacterium SMO_bin1 | reverse complement strand
GTACCGTGGGGCGGAATCGAACCGCCGACCTCCGGGTTATGAATCCGACGCTCTCACCAACTGAGCTACCACGGCATTTGGTTAAATCAAGAGTTGCCAAATATATCATTTTTAAATGAAAAGATTAAGCCCATTTGTTGTATTTTTTCATATTTACCTAATAGTACGATATTCTTTTTTAGGCTCTCAGAAATCCCTTATTTTCAGCCATTATTGATATTTACCATAATTAAAGCTCAACATTTTTCATGGCCAAAAAGATAACCAATCGATCTGAAGACTACTCCCAATGGTATCACGATGTAATCCGCGAGGCAAAACTAGCTGACAATGCCCCTGTACGTGGCTGCATGGTCATTCGCCCCAACGGATATGCACTTTGGGAAAACATGAAAAAAGCGCTCGATGGAATGTTCAAAGATACCGGCCATGAGAATGCATACTTCCCCCTATTCATCCCCAAATCGTTCTTGTCTAAAGAGGCCCAGCATGTTGAGGGCTTTGCCAAAGAGTGTGCCGTAGTAACCCACAGCCGCCTAAAAAGCGGGGGCGACGGCGTAGAGGTTGACCCTGAATCAAGGCTCGAAGAAGAATTGATAGTACGGCCTACCTCAGAAACTATTATTTGGGATTCGTACCGAAATTGGATTCAATCCTATCGCGATTTACCTATTCTCATCAACCAGTGGGCAAATGTTGTACGCTGGGAGCTGCGCACCCGCATGTTTTTGCGCACTATGGAATTTCTATGGCAGGAAGGCCACACAGCGCACGCCACAAAACAAGAGGCCGTTGAAGAAACCGAACAAATGCTGGAAGTCTATCGCACATTTGCCGAGGAATATATGGCGATGCCGGTTGTTACGGGCGTAAAAAGTGAAAGCGAGCGCTTTGCCGGTGCCGTTGAAACCTACTGTATTGAGTCATTGATGCAAGACAATAAAGCCTTACAAGCTGGTACAAGCCACTTTTTGGGACAAAACTTTGCAAAAGCATTCGATGTTAAATTCCAGAGCCAAGATGGAGAGCACGAATATGTCTGGGCCACCAGCTGGGGCGTTTCAACCCGGCTCATTGGCGGACTGATTATGACGCACTCTGACGATAACGGTCTTGTGCTGCCTCCAAAACTGGCACCCAAACAAGTAGTCATTGTTCCCATTTGGCGGGATGACGAGCAAAAAGCAGCCGTTCTTGACTACTGCGACGGCATCACCGAAGAACTTGAAGATGCAGACGTAACATTTAAACTCGACGACCGCGACAGCTACAACCCTGGCCGAAAGTTTGCCGAACACGAAGCGGCCGGTATACCATTGCGAATTGCAGTAGGTCCGCGCGACCTGGAAAATCATAACGTAGAGCTGGCCCGTCGCGATACCCTCGAAAAGAATATTGTAGATCGCGAAGGTCTCGGTAAGCGGATTAAAGATTTGCTTTCTGAAATCCAGGATGAGCTTTACGATTCCGCAAAACGTCGCATTGATAAAAACACGCATCATGCCGATTCTTATGATGAGTTCAAAGATATCATTGAAAATAAAGGCGGGTTTGTATACGCGCACTGGGATGGCACTGCAGAAACCGAAGAGAAAATAAAAGAAGAAACAAAGGCCACTATTCGCTGTATACCCTTTGGTGAAGAAAAGGAGTCGGGCAAATGTATGGTAACCGGGGATCCTTCAGACCAAAAAGTACTTTTTGCCAAAGCCTACTAGCATGATTATACCCTCAGAATTTGTAATCACTACTGCCGAGCAGAGCCAAAAAATTGATGCCCAGACAATCGATGAATTCGGCATTGATGGATTCACGCTAATGGAAATTGCCGGCTCTGCGGCGGCCAAGCACTTACTTACCGACCTTACACCTGGCACTAATGGCGTTGTTCTATGTGGCAAAGGTAACAATGGCGGCGATGCGTTGGTTACAGCTCGGTACTTGGCTCAGCACCAGTTTCAACTTACGGTAGTTTTTATAAGCGGTACGGATGATCTTTCTCCCAACGCCGAAAAAAATTACCAACTTTTGCAAAAAGTAGCATCTAACGGGCAAGCT
>NNSL01000523.1 GCA_003123965.1 Balneolaceae bacterium SMO_bin1 | reverse complement strand
GACAAAAAGCGGAGAATGCAGGGCTTAATTACATAGAAAACAGGTGCATCATGGTTGAGCATCGCAATATGTAGTCCCAATTATTGAAACTTCTCACCCTGCTGTAGCATCCGCTGCTTGCGTTCGTCTTCGTACTCTTTAAGCTTTTGGCCCAGCATACGCTCGATAATCAGCTGATCCTCGGAAGGAATGTAGGTTTTGAAATCGGTGATTTTTTGGGATTCCGTTAGATACTCAATCTGCATGGTATTTTCATCAATCCACCGGTACGACACCACATTTTTCCACATAATGCATTGATCGAGCAGCATGATGCCGTTGAACCGAAATTCGGGCACAATATGGACGGTCCATCCTAAAAAACTGAAGCCAATTAAAGAGAAACCCGAAGTAATGCCAATACCGCTAACGTACGACCATTCAAGCAAACCGGTACGATACACGCCAAAAACAAACAAGGCTACAGCAATGATGTTAGGCGCAACATCCGTCCAAAATGATCGGTACATATATTCAAGGTTACCGGCTTTAGAGCGAAGTGTGATGAGGCGAAATCCATAGCCTGCAAAAAAACCCCCGGCAAGGGTGTAGGCCGTCATGGTAATGCGTGCGGCCACTTGCTGTGACAACAATCCCAAGCCGTGGATAACGCTCATAATGGTCAGCAGAACAAAAGCGATGAGCAAACCGTTAATAAAGCGACTTTGATTAAGATGCTCTAAGCGCATTAGTTGCCGATAACCGGCATATATTGCACCAACAAGAACAAGGCCTAAAAAAATAATAAACAGAATCATAGACTGAACAAATTTGTATCAACGCTATTAAAGTAGAATCTGATTACTTGTAATTCAACTTTCGTTTTTTAGCACACGAACAATTATTTTCGACTATTATGATGCAGACCGAGATAAAACCGACAAACATAGAAGTACGAAACAGCGATCAAATCCTTGAAATTAAATGGGCTGATGACCACGTTTCTAAATATCCTCTATTTGGGCTCCGCAAGAATTGTCCCTGCGTAACCTGCCAGGGCGGCCATGGAAATATGAATCAGTTTGACCGCTCGCTGTTTTTTGTTGAACCCAACATGCGCTATAAGGTTGAAGACATCAAACAGATTGGAAACCACGCCATTCAGATTACGTGGAATGACGGCCATAACACCGGCATGTACCAATGGGAGACTTTGCGCGAGTTGTGCCCGTGCGAGGAATGTTATCCCGAGCAGGAGTAGAGGGGACGTGCTTGGAAAATTATTTTAGTCGGCTTGATTCGATTTGACCCTCGAAAGCAGCTGGCGTAGCGGCGCTCTGTTTTCGTAGGTCCATTCAAAGTTTTCGCCGGCTAAATTTCCCGAAACTCGTACAGCTGTAGCAATTTGCACCAGCTGCTCCCATTTCAGGGAAACGGATTTAATGAGTCCTCCTACGCGTTGTGTTTCATAAATGCGTTTATGTTCTATTCCTTCCCATTCGTAGTGTTCGCTGTCCGCTTCAATCGACAAATTTCTGTTACTAAGATACAGGGCATTAGAACTTGATTGCCGGGAAAATATAAGCTCCGCTTTTGCGGGCGTGCAATTTGCCCCGCTGCAATCGGCTAGCACCTGATACAGCACGGTAACGGATCCGGCAAAACTGTTGCTGGCAAGTACGAAATTAGTGGGTATGCGTTCTGTCTTCCAGCTAATTTGTTCGCTTGCAGACTCTTGAGTTCCCGACCTTGTTGAACCGCAACCAGTCAACCCAATAATTAAAAGGAAAAGCAGAAGTTGAGCGAGGTAACGCATAGCATAAAATTTGATAAGTTTAACACACTGACTCTACGCTAGGCAGCATGATTACCATTAGCGTTGCGCCAATCAATTTAATTATATTCTCATAACTAAAGTACTAACAACTCAAACAACCTTTTATTGATGACCAAATCAGTTTCAGTTATAACTCTAATCGTCTCCCTGTTTGTAATAAGCTGTAATTCACCGGAATGATTCTGATTCAGCGGTCTCGACCGATTTCAGCAGCATCAAATCAACGGTTGAGAGCATCCACAC
>NNSL01000522.1 GCA_003123965.1 Balneolaceae bacterium SMO_bin1 | reverse complement strand
AGTATCTCGGCCGCTACCAGCGTTGCTGTGATGAGCATCATGAAAACGATCTTCTTTGGTACGCTCGTAGGTCTGGGTGGCGCGGCGTTGATCTATTTCCTTCTAAAGCGTCATCTTCTCCCTGATTACCTGCAAAATCCGGTAAATCTCATGGTTGTCGTTACCGTATTTACCATTTCGAATATGCTTCAACACGAATCGGGACTTTGGGCCACCACTTTGATGGGTATTGCATTGGCGAATCAGAAGGCGGCTCGTATCCATCATATCACAGAATTTAAAGAGAACTTGCGCGTACTGCTGCTGTCTGCGCTATTTATACTTCTGGCTGCCCGCGTAGAGCTAAGCAGTTTGATCCAAAACTTAAGCTGGAGCCTTGTAGCCTTTCTTGCTATTCTAATTCTAATTGCCAGACCGGCCGGAGTCTTTATTTCCACCTATTTTGCAGATATCAACTGGCGGGAAAAACTTTTCCTCTGCTGGATGGCGCCACGGGGAGTTGTAGCAGCGTCGATATCTTCCATTTTTGCAATAAATTTAGCTCAAAATGGGTTTGAACATGCTGATCAACTTGTGCCAATTGTTTTTCTCACAATTATTGGCACGGTGGCCATTTACGGTCTGCCGGCTGCATGGGTCGCTCGTAAATTAGGCGTTGCCAAGCCCGTGCCCAACGGACTTTTAATCCTTGGTGCCCACAGCTGGGCATTGAAGATTGCAAAAGCGGTCAAAGAAGAAGGCTTTAAGGTGTTGGTAGCAGATTCGAACTGGAAACATATAAGCCGTGCCAAAGCTAAGGGACTTGAAACCTACCATGGCAATATCTTATCAGAATTTGCTTTGGAAGAATTAAATCTTGATGGCGTTGGACGCATGCTTTCGTTAACTCCTAATGATGAAACAAACTCTCTTGCCGCCCTACGATTTGGAGAGATATTTGGCCGATCGCACGTTTTTCAGCTGGCCCCCAATACGCAGGGCCAGGTAGAAAACAAAGATGTAACCAGTCATCTAAGCGGCCGCATCTTGTTTCACGAACACTTAAATTACGAAAATTTATCGCGTTTCTTTTCAGAACATCCCGAAATACAATCGATAACATTTGAAGAAAAGAGTCAGGCTGATGAGTTTGAAAAGGAAATTGGAGAACAATATATCCCGCTTTTCTTAATCACCTCAAATGATCAAGTTCATCCCTATACTGTTGATAATCCGCCCTCACCGACTACTGGCGATCAAGCGTTTTATATCTATCTGGATGACAAAACCCGGGAACAATTAAAGCAGGAAGGCTCCTTTTCAGAAAGTGCTCTATCTAAGTAGTCAATATCACTGCATTAGCATATACTAACAGAATTTCGCAATTCGTTTTAAAAGTGATGTGAGGTTTTTGTAAACTAAATAGTACCTTTCACTGTAGTAGCTTTAATTAAACAACCACACCATGAAACACTGGTTAGCTATATTATCACTGCTTACAATTGCATTAACACTCACTTTTTGCAGTAGCTCTCAGCAATCAACTTCTATAGCTTCTTCTGATCAGCAGCCAGAAACAGAATATTCTGAATATTATACTTCTGCATTTCCACAGACCGATATTAGCTCTAAATTAAAAGATGCCCAGCAGTCGGTTGTAAGAATTGAATCTTCCGGATTTTATGACAGCTTCAATTTTAGCGGCAAAGCCATAACGCTGGCAGATATACAAACAAACGACCCAAAAGATATCGCCAGCTCAAAGACATCCGTACAAGAAAGTACAAGCGGGACCGCCATCATTTTGGATCAAAACAACAACAACTCACTGCTAATTACCTGTGAACATGCGATCTTTTTTTCCTGATACCTTAATCACCTACTATAAGGGAGCGGAAATACCCGATGAGACCTATATTGAATCTATCAGTATCAAAAAGAATCAGACCAATATTGTTTACACCTCATCTGAACTACAGCCATTCGACGTTATAGCCACAAACAAGCGTTTCGACTTGGCACTCCTAAACGTGGAATTTGAACAAGTGGGAAATTTAGGTTTATACCCCCTCTCCGTTAAGGCCGG
>NNSL01000521.1 GCA_003123965.1 Balneolaceae bacterium SMO_bin1 | reverse complement strand
GGCCTCAAATGGAGGTGGTCGAAAATCAAGGAAATGAAATCACCCAAGAGGCATATCAAAAGTTATTATCCATTTTCATTAATTATGCCTCCGAAGATGCGTTTGACTTAATGCCGGGCCATTCATATTTCATAGCTCATGAAGATGTAAATGCAGCTACGCAGATGCAGACAAATTTAGTCCCACTGCTAAAAGAATATATGGCGCAAGGATACGTGGCTAACTTTGCTGATGCCATTCATGCTTATATTCAGGAAATCGAGCAGCTTTAAGAATAAATGCTATGGCAAGTACACAAACAGCTGATGCGTGGGCAAAAGGGTTACAGGCAGATCATGCTGATGTTTTAGAGCTAAAGGATAATCAAACTTCTTACCTGAGCACGGAGTTTCTTTCGAAGCATGTAAACGCCCGGAATGAAGACAAGATAACTGCCAAGCTTTGCAAGCAGTTTTTAAGTATTAATGAGAGCACATTTAGGAAATTGAATGTTGAGCCAGAAATTTATTATTCAGGTGATGCATTAAAGCTAAAACTATCGGCCCATGCTAAAATCGGTGCTATTCCGCTGTTATCACCAATCACCCATAAAAATGAATATAGTTTAATCATTAAACCTCGATTTGGCTGGCAGGGAGTTGGGCCAATTCTATCAACAACTGGTTGGAAAATTCTGCCTGATATACTGAATCTGCCCCAGCTTAAAATCTCTGAACGGCGCGTGCCACCGTGGGTATTATCGAGTGTGATATTGGGCCGATTAGATAAATTGATTCGGCAACTTGACCGCCGATTTGAAATGGATGAAGTATATCGATCAAAACCCAAAGGAACAGTGAGCTGGGTTGACTACGCGCAAAAGCAAGTATCCAAAGGGAGGTTTTTGAATTTCAAATGCCGCTACCCAGAGCTGCAGGAAAACCGTGAGCTGAAATCAGTGGTTCATTTTGCCCTGAAAAAACAGCGGCAAAGTTTAGAAACACAGCGCGATGCGGGCGTATACGTGTTACAGTTAATTGACTATTGCAATCAACTTATCCAAAAGGTTTCTGATTGTGCCCCCAAACAGCCCAATATTCTTCAGCTACAGAATTTAGGTTCATCGCTAATGCAAGCGAAGGCTATTGAGCGCGGGTTGGAAGCGGTGGTCTGGACTTCCGAAAATAAAGGATTGGCAGGATTGGGAGATTTAAGCGGACTGCCATGGATGATGAGCATGGAGGAGCTGTTTGAGTCATATGTTGAATCGGTATTCGAAAGAATTGTTCAGCAACAAGGAGGTACTCTAAAAAGTGGACGAAAGCGACAAACAGTTGCTCCTATTAGCTGGGATCCACCATTCTTAGGATCACAAAGTTCACTGGTTCCCGATTTGATTATTGAAAAGGAGGATCACGTATATATTATCGACGCGAAGTATAAAGATCACTGGGAAGACTTAAATATGGATAGCTGGTACAACATCAGTGATAAAATACGTGAGCGACACCGAAATGATCTTTTGCAGATTCTGGCATATGCCTCACTCCCTGAAAAGAAAGAAGTGAGCTGCTGTTTAATGTATCCCTGCAAGCAAAAAAACGTGGCAGTCATTAACTGATCGTGATAGGCATATACACTCCGCACAGATGAATCGCGGTGATAGTCAAATTAATCTTCACCTTTCTGCTATTCCATTTACAATGAAAGATCAGGAGCTGGATAAACTGCAAAAGTTATTCCGAGGTAGAGAAAATTGACGAATGAAGAAATCATAAATCAGTTCAAGTCTCTGACCATTTGGAAAAGGGGCGATAAGCGCGCTCCTCATAAGCCGTTGTTAACCCTTTTGGCTATTGGATTTCTTCAGAACAATGATCAAAGGCTTTTGCCTTACGGTCTTGTTGAACCTAAATTGCAAAATTTATTAACAGAGTTTGGTACTCCTCGGAATGCGTCGAATACGCACTATCCCTTTTGGCGATTGAGAAATGATGATATTTGGGAGGTTGAACGTGCTGAGGAATTATCATTAAATAAAAGTGGAGGTGTTAAAAAAACCGAATTACGAGAAAAGAATATTAAAGCTGGTTTTACCGAGGAAGTATATGATT
>NNSL01000520.1 GCA_003123965.1 Balneolaceae bacterium SMO_bin1 | reverse complement strand
AAATGGGGCAGGAGCAGGTAACTAAAATTACCGACCTTAACGGTGACTTACTGGCATACCGGGATCTCGGGGAAACCGAAGAAATCTGGTACGAATCGTCGGTTGACGGACGCAAAATTCAGGGCTGGATTGTAAAGCCGCCCTCGTTTGATTCCACCAAGACCTACCCGATGATTGTAGAAAACCATGGCGGGCCAATATCCAACTACGGTGATCGCTTTTCTCCCGAAATCCAGCTCTATGCCTCGGCCGGCTATGTTGTGTTTTATCCTAATCCGCGTGGAAGCACCGGCTACGGTGAAGAGTTCGGCAACCTGCTCTACCACGATTATCCCGGCGACGACTACCACGATGTGATGGACGGTGTAGATGCGGTGATTGACCGTGGTTACGTCTCCGAAGATAGCTTGTACGTAACGGGCGGCAGCGCCGGCGGTATTATGACGGCCTGGATTGTAGGCAAAACAGATCGCTTTCGCGCGGCGGCCGTCGTTAAACCGGTAATGAACTGGATCAGCAAAACGCTTGTAGCCGACAATTACTATGGATATGCCTACTACCGCTATCCCGGCCAGCCGTGGGAAAATTTTGAAGAGTACTGGAAATATTCGCCCATCTCGCTGGTGGGCAATGTGGAGACGCCTACCATGGTAATGGTGGGGCAGGAAGATCTGCGCACACCGCCCTCCGAGGCCAAGCAGCTTTATCACGCGCTGAAACTGCGAAAGATCGAAACGGCGCTGGTCGAGATTCCGGGCGCCTGGCACTTTATTTCCAACCGACCTAGCCAGCTCATTACGAAGGTAAACCACGTGCTGGCTTGGTTTGAAAGATACCGGGTGGAATAAACTATTGATTTAACTAGAGGTATCTCTCCGTTTGAAGGCTGTTAAGGCGTGGCTGCCAAACCTGAATTCCGGGACGGAATAAATCGATTGCACAGTCGCAGTAATTCACTTGCTTTCAATCAAATCAATAAACTCCTTTAATTTCTGTTCATAGTTTTCTCCGGCAACATTTAACAGGTTGTTGTGCCCTGCGCCCTCAACCCAATAGGCCTGTTTGGGTTCATTGGCAGATTTAAACAGCTCCTTGCCGTGCCAAAAGGATACTACGCCATCATCGGTACCGTGAATCACCAGTACCGGGCAGTTTATCGAATCAATCTTGCGCAGGTTTTCATATTGATCGAAGGGCAGGAGTTTGCTTTTCGTCATTACCCGGTAAGCACTTACAAACGTACTTTCCATAATAAGGCCGCCCAAAGGTTTTTGAGTAGCAAGTTCTGCGGCAACGCCTCCACCTACCGATTGCCCCAAGGCTATAATATTGCTAGCTGGAATATTCAACTCATCCCGCATATAATTATAGGCTGCTGCGGCATCTGCATAAGTGCCCGATTCCGAGGGGGACCCTGTGCTGGTGCCATACCCGCGGTAATCGTAGGCAAAAACGGAAACCCCCATTTGTTTTATGTGCTGTAAAATGGGTCGCAGCTGTCCCAGATCAATAGCGTTACCATGATTGTAAAGAATAGTGTAGCTGGCTGAAGGATTTTTTAAATGAAGCGTAGAAAGTTGTTCTTGGTCTGCCGTGGTTATTTTAATAATCTCCGAATGATCCTGATATGAGGGAGGCGGCGGCTGGAAGATGAGGCTTTCGGCAAATAACCATGCAAATGCGGCAATGCAGATATACGCTATTACCGCCATGGAAAAAATATTTATAATCAATTTCTTCAAGATTTGATCGGTTTCGTGCTAAATTCGTTCTTTAAAAATTCAATTATTTTGGCATTTTTAGCACACATTAGCTGAACTGACAATTAAGCATCAAAAATATGGATCATAACGAAATAACCAATGGCAATCGACTGATAAGTGAATTTATGGGTAGCACAATCAAGATTCACCAGGATGACGTGAAAGATATACCACTCGCGTTTTTAAAAGTTGGTGATTTAAAATTTCACCTTTCCTGGAAGTGGCTGATGCCGGTTGTGATTAAAATTGAAGAAGACGACGGTCATACCGTGCGTATTGAGGGAACAACCTGTAGCATAGTGACCGATGGTGATACCTACGAAGCGAGCAG
>NNSL01000519.1 GCA_003123965.1 Balneolaceae bacterium SMO_bin1 | reverse complement strand
GCCTTCTTTGCTTTAAGTAACGCCTGTTCGTCAATCACCCCGCCTCTGGAGGCATTAATGATCATTGAAAATGAATCGTCGGCCAGTTTTTTTTCATCGAGCCAGTGATTCGTCGGGTAATCACCGGAGTGATTCAGCGGCACGTGAAAAGTGAGGATATCGCATGCCAGCACGTCCGCCAGTTCGGCCGATGTAAATTCGGCCTCGCGTTCCGCGCGCGGAGGATCGTAGCTTACGGTCTCAACTGCCATTTTATTTAGCAGTTCTTGTACGGCGCCTCCGGTATGTCCGGCTCCAATAATGCCCACGGTGTGATCTTTCAAATCCTTTTCTTCCTGCTCGGCCCAAAGCAGTAGCGCCACTGCCACATATTCGCCCACCGATCGTGCGTTACAGCCTTTGGCATTGGCAAATGTTATCCCATTCTGGGCTAAATAAGCTTGATCAATATGATCGGTGCCGGCCGAAGCTGTGGCTATAAATGAGAGGCTTTTCGGCAGCTGTGGATATGTTTCAGGATTGATTTTGGTGACGGTTCGCAAAAGCAGGGCTTGGGTACCCTCGGGAATAGTGGGGTGGGATGTTTGGTTCGAATCGTAGAAGGAGGCATTAACGCCGGCTGGCAGGTAATCTTTGATGTGATAAATGTGCTGATCGGCGAAAACGTTTATCATTTGGTACGCAGGCTAAAAAATTGCAATTTTGTGCCAATATAATTCAAAATTACGCCAATTTTAACGTCAGCATTTATCTGTATGAGTTCCAAGAATTACAATCCCGTGTCACTTATTCGCAAGAAACGAGATGGTGAGGCACTCACCGAAGACGAATTTTCATTTTTAATTCAGCAGTACACCAAAGGAGCCCTGCCAGATTACCAAATGAGTGCTTTTTTGATGGCGGCTTTTCTCAATGAGTTGAATGATGATGAGGCGGCTGCCCTCACGCACTCGATGCTGCACTCAGGGTTCCGTGCTGGATTTAAGCGATATCGGCGGGAAAAAAGTGGATAAGCATTCAACCGGCGGCGTGGGTGATAAACTATCGCTCATTTTGGCGCCTATTGTAGCCAGCTACGGCGTGCCGGTGCCCATGATTTCTGGGCGCGGGCTGGGGCATACCGGCGGCACACTCGATAAGCTGGAGTCTATTCCCGGTTTCACGGTGGATATCACCCTCCAACGATATCGGGAAATTTTGGCCAAACACGATATGGTGATGGCCGGGGCCACCAGTGAAATTGCGCCGGCCGATAAAAAGCTCTATGCCCTCCGCGACGTGACGGCCACCGTTGAATCTATTCCTCTTATTGCAGGCAGTATTATGAGCAAAAAGCTGGCTGAGGGGATTGATGCATTGGTATTAGACGTAAAATTTGGCTCGGGCGCTTTCATGAAGACGCAGGAGGAAGCCCTGGAACTGGCGCAGACGCTTGTTAATATAGGTGAAGAATTTGGCAAGGAGACTATCGCCTATCTTACCAACATGGAGCAGCCGGTGGGATATGCCATTGGAAATTGGCTGGAGGTAAAAGAATCAATTGAAGCGCTGCAGGGCAACGGTCCCGATGACGTGATGGCCGTAACGCACGTGCTTGCCGGCACGATGATATATTTGGGTGATAAAGCTGATACGATTGAAGACGGCATCACCAAAAGCAAGGAAGCTGTAAAAAACGGTCAGGCCTGGCAAAAATGGATGGAACTGGTTGAAGAACAAGGGGGCGATACATCAATTCTGAAAAATCCTGATTCATATGAGAAGGCCACGGTCACCAAAGAAATTACTGCGCAGAGGCCGGATATATTCATTCAATGGACGCTTATAAAGTTGGCATGGCATCGCTGGAGTTGGGCGCCGGCCGCAAAACCAAAGAAGATGAGGTCGATCATGCCGCGGGAATAATACTGCACAAAAAAGTAGGCGACGCTGTGAAAAAGAATGAAACAATTGCTACCTGCTTTACGAACAACAGTCAAACGTTATCAACTGCTGAGGAGCTGTTTGCCGATGCAATTAGTATCACATCAGCGCAGCCAGCAGCGGAGCGCATGGTTACGCATCGCGTGGATAAAACCGGCATCGAGATTTTGCAGGTTTAG
>NNSL01000518.1 GCA_003123965.1 Balneolaceae bacterium SMO_bin1 | reverse complement strand
GATAAAATCATTGCACGTCCAATTCTTTGATCAAATCCCATTGGTCGTCTCATTACGCGTACTACTAATGATATTGAAGCGCTGAGCGATCTGCTGAGTGATGGCGTTGTAAATATTCTGGGCGATATGTTCCGGATATTTTTCATCCTGTATTTCATGTTCAGTGTAAACTGGGAACTGACACTGGTAGCCATCTCGGTGCTGCCGCTTCTTTTCTATGCCACCTTCTGGTTCCGATCAAAAGTGCGCGACGCTTTTCTGAATGTACGCGATCAAATATCGCGGGTAAACTCCTTTGTGCAGGAGCATATCAACGGCATGTCTATCGTGCAGTTGTTTAATCGCGAGGAAAAAGAGTACGGCCGGTTTAAAAAAATCAACAACGCCCATAAAGAGGCCCACATTGACACCATTTTCTATTTTGCCATCTTCTGGCCGGCGGTTGAAGTTATTTCCAGCCTGGCCATGGCACTGGTGATTTGGTATGGAGGCGGCCGGGCGTTACTGGGAGCTGTACAATTTGGTACGCTGCTGATGTTTATCCAGTACGTTCGCCAGTTCTTTCGACCCATTCAAGGTCTTTCCCAAAAGTTTAATACCCTGCAGTCGGCACTTGCCTCTTCCGAGCGAATATTCGGCGTGCTTGATACTGAAAACCAAATCCAAGATCCTGCTCAGCCGGTCGCCAAAAAGGATATTCAAGGCAAAATTTCGTTTGATAACGTTACCTTTGGCTACAACGAGGAAGAGACCGTACTTCGTGACCTATCGTTTGAAGTTGAACCTGGAGAAACGCTTGCCATTGTTGGAGCTACCGGAGCCGGAAAATCAACAATTATAAATCTATTAATGCGCTTTTATGATGTCAATAAGGGCAGCATCAAATTGGATGATACCGATATCCGTGAAATGAGGGTCTCCGACCTGCGCTCGAACTTTGCGCTTGTATTGCAGGATAACGCCCTGTTTTCGGGTAGCGTAATCGAGAATATCACCTTGGGAAATCCTGATATTCCCATTGAAAAGGTAAAACAGACTGCCCGCGATATTGAAGCACACCACTTTATCGAAAAATTACCCGGCGGTTATGAGTCGAGATGAGCGAACGCGGCTCTTCACTTTCAATGGGGCAACGCCAGCTAATCTGTTTCATTCGTGCCATGGTGTATAATCCAAAAATTCTCATTTTGGATGAAGCAACCTCCAGCGTGGACTCTGAAACTGAGGAGATCGTAAATAAAGCGTGTGATCGACTTATGGAAGGACGCACCTCTATAGCTATTGCCCACCGTCTCTCAACTATTCAAAATGCTGATAATATACTGGTGATGCACAAAGGTGAGATCCGGGAAAAGGGCACCCATGGAGAATTATTGACGATCGAAAATGGTATTTACCGAAAACTCTACGAGCTTCAGTATAAAGACCAGGCGCTGCCCGACTCCAAACCTGTTTCCACGCAGTAGAAATTTTGTCGGCCCATGTAATATTATGTTCTAAATAGGTGAATGGCCGCAAACCGCGCATTCTCTTTAATGTTACAACCCACTTCAGGTACATCAAACATCATTGTAAGCTGCCCTGATGATTCAATAATTTGTGTATCGGCGATGATGCCCGCTTCTCGTGCATGCGTATGTGGATTCATCAAGGCCAGTATCTGCTCATCGAGTGCAATATCTTCATTAAATTTGGCTTTATAGCACCCAGCTTTAAGTTCCCACCATCCGTAATCATCATTTTTATTTCGTTTATGCGGATTGAGAATGTCGGCGGTGGCTGGTTCATATTCACTGCCGCCAAAATCTAAAGAACCGGGCTGCTGTACCTGGTATATCTCGTCAACTGTTAAGTCAATACGCGTTTTGTGGAGCTGAGTATCTTTATGGACTATGTTTTGAATGTGTTCAATTAGGTCTTCCGAAGGTAATAATTGCATAATAATGTCGGTTTGATTCTTAGTCAGATAATTATAAAAGCAGATATCGTAAAATAATTCATCCCTCTTGCGGGTGATTGAATGATACAGCCGACATGTATTCAGATACATATTCCCGCTTCCACCAGTTTCCCGTTTTATTGCGCTCTTCCGGAGTGGTGTAGCGATAGCGA
>NNSL01000517.1 GCA_003123965.1 Balneolaceae bacterium SMO_bin1 | reverse complement strand
GTAGCCGTCAGGATTGCGAGTAACCTCAAAACTGATATGCATGCGATCATTAATCTGGTAATCGAGCTGAGCGTTTAAAGCTACGTTGAGCGGATCCTGATTTTGGAAATTATAATAACTGCTCTGGCCAAAGGGAGAATGCAGCAGGGAAACGTTTACTTCGGCAGTAAAATCTTCATTAAAGAAAAACTGCATGGTATTGGTATAGGCATTCATGTTCATCACTTGCCCGCCCATGCTGCCAAAACTAACCGAGTAGCTGTGGCTCATTTGCATGTTAAACAAGTTGCCGAGATTTGCACCTTGGCTTGGATCTTCTTGCTTAATGATGTTACCGGAGTAATCCGAGCGTTTCATTTCATGCTTTTTAAACTGCGCTTCGGAAACAGATGCGGCACAGATGATGAGCATCAGCGTTATAACACTTATGGATAATAGCTTTTTCATGGCGAACAGATTGGTGCAAAAATTAAGGCCTTTCCCTCATTAAATAAGTATACGAAAGAGTGACTGTAGAATAAAGAGATATTTAAAACATACATAAGTTATTTTAATTCGGTTTAATTCCTGATAGTGCATACGCCAACTTGTTCTACGGATAAAAAAAGTCTATATTCGAAAGCTTATTGATTTTAAAATAAACATGTAAATTTAACTAAAAAGGCCTTTCGCCCTGCAATGAAGTTAACCGATTTTAAGTTTGATATTGATGATTATAATGTTCCCGAAACGCCTGTCGAACCGCGGGATTCAGCTAAGCTAATGGTGCTGGATCGGGAGAATGAAACCATCAAGCACGAGCAATTTTCTGATATACATAAGTATTTTAACGAGGGCGATGTACTCGTTTACAATAACACCAAAGTATTTCCCGCGCGGCTTAAAGGGAAAAAAGAAAAGACTGATGCTGATATCGAGGTCTTTTTGCTTCGCGAACTGGTGCCCGAAAATAAGCTCTGGGATGTATTGGTAGAACCGGCCCGCAAAATTCGTATTGGCAATAAGCTTTATTTTGGCGAAGACCTGATGGCCGAAGTTATTGATAATACCACATCGCGCGGGCGCACTATTCGATTTTTATTTGACGGCACCGGCGATGAACTGTATAAGCGCCTAGACGAACTCGGCGAAATGCCTTTGCCTCCTTATATCGATCGCGAACCAACCGATGAAGATAAAGAGCGCTACCAAACTATTTTTGCAAAAGAACGAGGGGCCGTTGCGGCACCTACGGCTGGCATGCACTTTACACCTGAACTAGTTGAAAAAATTGAAGATAAAGGTGTGCATGTTGAGCCTATTACCCTTCACATTGGCTGGGGCACATTCCGGCCCGTTGAGGTAGAAGATCTTACCAAGCATCGAATGGATTCGGAGAACTATAATATTTCGGCCGAAACATCCGAGAAAATAAACGAAGCACTGGCTGGAAAAGACACGAAAGTAGTAGCCTGCGGAACCACTGCTGTACGGACGATTGAAACGAGTATCACCGCAAGCGGTATATCCAAGCCGGGCACCGGATGGACCGATAAGTTTATTTATCCTCCTTACGATTTTAAAATAACGGAAGCCGTTATCACCAATTTCCATCGCCCGGAATCTACGCTACTGATGCTGGGTGCAGCATTTGCCGGTTACGATTTTCTGATGGAAGCGTATGAAGAGGCTGTTGAGAATGATTACCGATTTTTCGCTTTCGGTGATGCGATGTTGATGATTTAACATTTTGTCTTCTAAAGCGTTAATCATACCCGCAGCTGGCTCTGGCAAGCGCATGCAGCGCGAGCTGGCGAAGCCATTTATTCGACTGGGTGATAAACCCATTTTAGGACACACACTCAGCAAATTTCTTTCGCTAAACGGGCTTCAGCAAATCGTAGTTGCTACTTCGTCTGAATATCTTGATCGGGCATCATCCATTCTCGAAGATGTAGTGGGGCAAAACATAGCATGGAATTGCGTTGAGGGCGGAGCGGAGCGGCAGGAATCTGTGCACAAGGCGTTGCAGGCGGTTGGTGATGTTGATTTGGTTCTGGTGCACGATGCTGTTCGCCCATTTGTTGAACTCGATACAATTAATGCATGCTGTAAGCAGGCCGAGCAGTATGGTGCAG
>NNSL01000516.1 GCA_003123965.1 Balneolaceae bacterium SMO_bin1 | reverse complement strand
TTTTGCTGAGGGCGATATCGGAGGGGTATCAAACGATGGCTGAGTAACGGCGGTACCCTCATTTCCATTGGCTATGCCAATAATTGGCTGAATCGCGCTGAACTAGCAGACATTTCTTTTGTTCGGGAGCAGAATGAAGATGATAGTGAAGAACAGGAAGTTACCACGCAGCCCTATGCCGACATGAGCGCAGCCCGAGGCGCCCAGTACATTGGCGGAACAATATTCAATGCCCGGCTCGACCTCACTAATCCCCTTGGTTACGGCTTTGATGATGAGAACATGTACGTGTTCAGGAACTCTACCCAGTTTATGGAAAAGTCGGATAATCCGTACGCTACGCCGTTGGTGTACACCGAAAACCCACTTGCCGCCGGTTATATTTCGGAAGAAAACAAAGCACTGATTCCGAACACCGCATCTATTATTGTGAGTGGTTACGGTGGCGGAAAAATCATCAGCTTTATCGATAACCCCAACTTCCGGGCGTTTTGGTTTGGCACCAATAAACTGTTTATGAATGCGGTATTTTTTGGTCAGACTATTAGTGGGGGAGCAACTAACTAGAAACGAGAACTTTATTGATGACCGGCATTTCAAGAGCCTTGCCTTAGCAGGTAAGGCTCTTTTCATTTAGCAGAGTTTGAGCATATACAGGCGATTGCAACAGGTACCCATATTAGCCTGCCAGCCAATTGATGATGGTATCTTTTATTACCTCACGTCGCCGCGGTAATAACTCTTCGTACGAATTTTGATCTGCATTCAGTAATGTTTGCAGGAAAGTACCGCCGCTATAAGGAAACATGCACAAGGACAGGATATTGATGACTACCTGATCGTGACTAACAGGAGCAATTTCATAATTTGAAGCGGCTTCTTCGAGTTGGGTTTTGAAAATATTGGCATCATACTGCAAAGCAGAACTAACCAGTTGTTTAGTTACTTTTGGATGGCGATTCAACTCACCGACAATAAAATCAACCAGCTGTGGATGTTGATGGAATCGATCCAAAGCGTGATCAATAAATTGTTCAATCTTTTGGAAAATTGGCTTTTCGGTTTCCAGAACATCTAAAAGCCCTTCCGTGAGGTGTTGGACGGCATCTTTGAAAACCTCTTGGAACAGATTGTCCTTAGTTTGAAAATAGTAGTGAATCATGGCCTTGGTAACGCCAATATTATCAGCTATAGATTGCATGCGAGCCCCGGATACCCCTTCTTGAATAAACTCTTTGCGGGCCGCTAAAAGAATTTCTTGTTGTCGTGACATGCTTTCTGCATCCATAATTAACTAATTGATTAGCTATTTCGGCTATCCAAAGATAATTTAGATTACTCAAAATCCCTAACTGTTTGGTAAAAACGAACTATATTGGTGTGTTGGGCTGTTGTATGATATAAATACGGCTTTTTACTACATTACCCCTATGAGATATTTTTGGATCATATTGCTACTGTTAATGCCTTGGGTTTCCGCTGATGCGCAAACTGAAGCGGACACTTCATCTGCTGCGCCTACTGTGGCTTATATTTCTGTGGAGGGCAGTATATCTCCCACAACTACAAATTATATTCGTCGCGGCATCGAAGAAGCAAGGCAGATGGACGCCGAAGCGTTAATTGTGCAGCTGGATACGCCCGGAGGGTTGCTTGAATCGACAAAAAATATTGTACAGGCCTTTCTCGATTCCGATGATCTTCCCATTGTGGTTTACGTAGCGCCGGAGGGCGCGTCGGCAGCCAGTGCCGGAACGTTTATTACCATGGCTGCTCATGTTGCCGCTATGGCGCCGGCTACCAACATTGGAGCGGCATCACCGGTGCAGGTAAGCCCGGGCGGAGGCACTTCACAGCCCGATACGGTAATGCAGAAAAAGATTTTCAACTATTCCGAAAGTTATATCAAAAGTATTGCTGAGCGGCGGGACCGGAACGCGGATTGGGCAATATCTGCGGTGCGCGACGGCGAATCCATAACGGCAAACAGGGCGCTTGAAATTAATGTTATTGATTTAATTGCCAACGACCGCGATGATCTTCTTCAAAAAATAAATGGTATGGAGGCCGCCGGCCGACAGCTGAACACAGAGAATGCGGTGATCAAAGAGATTCCCAAATCAATGG
>NNSL01000515.1 GCA_003123965.1 Balneolaceae bacterium SMO_bin1 | reverse complement strand
TATTACCGTCGTCCAGCTGATACGCTTAACAATACCAGCAACTTGCATGCCGGTATATTTATGAACAATACCAAGCGGGAGGTGCAGTACTCCGTAGATTCCACTGCTTATAATGTGCGTGCCTTGGGGCCAGTGTGCGGCGCTGGCAAAACCTCGGGCCATTGGGCTTAGAAAGTGCTGCATCATTTGAATATTTCATTCCAAGGCGATAATTCATCACTACAAGCCGATAATTGGTCACTCGTTACCTCCGAGCTGAAAGGGCAATGGCAACTGTTTCAGCTGCTGCAAATAAATGGCCAGGGTAGCTACCGGCGACGCAGCGACGGGTTTAATGATTACCGGCTGGGTGGAAGATTGCGACTAATGCTCTCAAATACATTTGACTTGAGCGCGGGATATTCTGCCGGCAGGCGCATGCCAACCCCTCAGCAATTGTACTGGCAATCAGAGCAGTTTCGGGGTGATTCTAATTTGCAGGCCGAGCAGATTAACGAGTACCACGCGTCTATCAATGCCGGTTTGTATACTGGTTTAAATATTGGTGCAAAAGGCCAGCTCAAACAGATAGGCAACGGTATATTGATGGGAGGGGACAGTACCTTTGCAAATGTCAATGATTATAGTTCACTTGCTGCTTCATTATATGCGGATTATGAAAGTCGTTATTTTGAGTTATCGACTTCAGTAAATCTCCAGCAGTTCGGTACTTTTTTAAACGATAATACCGCTCCTTTGCCGGTAGATGAAAAAAGTCGCTTTTGGTTTAAAGGCAGTGCGTATGTGAAAGGGTATTTGTTCGACCGGGCAACCTTTGTCAAAGCAGGAGTATCGGGCGTTGTTGCACCGCAAAACTATTTCCCGGCGCAATATTATCCGTCACTCGATTTCTGGCAGGTTTCCGGCGACAATCAAATTCCTGCTTTCAACCGGCTTGATGTAGATCTTTCCGCCCGGGTGCGCAGTATAATGGTACTTTTGCGTTACGAAAATGTGCTTGACGATATTGCCCAGCAAGGCTACTTTGAGACGGCCGGATACCCTATGACTGGCGGCCGGTTTCTTTTTGGCATTCGGGTTCAATTCAGAAACTAATAACATTTTAACGCACAAAAATAGCTGATGAGTTTAGGATACATTATCAACGAAGGGCTGGCGGGATTTAAACGCGCAAAACTGGCCTCTTTCACCTCTATATTTTCGCTTTTTGTTGCTGTGTTTCTGCTTGGCGTTTTGGCGCGCGTTTCCTACAATGCATACGAAGTGGCCCAAGCGCTGCGGCAATCCGTTGATGTAGAAGTGTTTCTAGATGATAACAGAGATGCCATCACCTCTGATATCCGCGAGAAGCTCGAAGGGCAGTCGCTGGTGAACGAGGTAACATACATTTCTAAAGATAGCGCAGCGGCCGTTTTTAAAGAAGAATTCGGTACCGAGGGGGCTTCCTTGGCCGACCTGAATTTTTTGCCGGCATCATTTCGCGTGCAAATGGTAGAAGGAGCTGAGATAACGCGTATTGATTCACTGGTAGCAGTATTTGCCGGCTACGAGGGCGTAGACGAAGTGTCCTTTAATCAGAAATTGCTTGAAATAATAGAAACGCGCTTCCAAACAGTAACACTGGTGGGAGGCGTTTTGGGAGGGCTCATCTTGCTTGCCTCTGTAATACTTGTTTTTAATACCATCCGGCTTACCATTTACGCTAAACGTAATCTCATCCGCGCCATGAAATTAGTGGGAGCAACCAATGCCTTTATCCGTCGCCCTTTTGTGATGGAAGGCGTCATACAGGGCGTTATTGCCGGCGTACTGGCGCTATTGGTGATGGTTCTTTCCTTCAAATTTCTATTGCCCCAGTATATTCCTCAAGTGGGCATACTCGATTGGCCATTCGGGCAATGGTACTATCTTGGCGGTGCAATGATTTTATTGGCCCTGCTGATGGGATTCTGGGGAAGCCAGTGGGCCGCTCGGCGCTTTATCCGAAAAACCTCTATTTCGGAATAATTTCCCTGATTCTAATAAAGGAAAAGTTTATGGGGAACGTGCGCCCGTATTTTCCATTAAAACTCTAACAGTGTTGTTAAGCTGGCACTGTATTAAAACGCTTGTAGCGAAAAAGGTG
>NNSL01000514.1 GCA_003123965.1 Balneolaceae bacterium SMO_bin1 | reverse complement strand
AGGGGCATAGGACAGGCCTGTGACCAAGCGGCGGTTGAAGCGGTGAAGAATCACGCCAAATTTGAGCCTGCCATGCAAAATGGTGAACCTGTGAATGTACAGTATTCACTATCTATCCTTTTTAGATTGGACGACGCAGAAAACCAATCCCAGACCGAAAACTTGAAAAAAGCGGCAGCCGATGCCATAAATAAAGCGAATCAAGATAATTAGGAGTAGTATATAAATCGTTTCTGAAGCGGAGCCCCACCCGGCTCCGCTTTTTTTTATGCTTTTTTAAAACATGTTTTGTAGTATAGCAATCGAAATGAAACCGTTCATCAAGAGCGACTAACCTAACCCCTGCACATGTTTACTTCTCACAGCAAACATTTAATAATTCTCATCACTGCACTTTCAATTGCAATAACATTAACCGGCTGCGCCAGTTCAGGTTCGCTGGATGACAGCGGCCGATATTCCGACGACCGCAGTCCGTTATATGTAGTTAACGGAACGCCCCTCACCACACCAGAAGCCCGCGCAACCTACCTTCGGTTAAAGCCTAAATACTTTGCCGACATCAATGTGCTAAATAGAAATGAAGCCACCAGTCGATACGGCTCAGCCGGAAAATTCCGTGCCGTAGAAGTTACCTTAACCGACTCTGCGATGGCCTATACCGACCTGCTCGCTGAATATAACTCAGAGAATGATGAAGAAACCGAGAGCAGCAAAAAAATTAGAAAAGATTGCCGAGGAAAATGAGCCAAGATTGCTGGGCGGTATCAGAAATCTTTATAAGAAAGTTCAATACCCCAAGGAATGCCAGGAACGTGGGGTTCAAGGGCGTGTTCATCTAAAATTTATTGTCAATGAAAAGGGCAATGTAGTAGATCCGGAAGTGACGAACGGCATTGGGTGGGGATGTGATGATGAAGCTTTGCGTGTAATAAAAACCGCTGATTTTCTGCCCGGTTTACAAAACGGAAAACCTTCAAAAGTAACTTACTTTTTGAGTATAATGTTCAGGCTCAGCAGTTGATAAAGAGCCACTATTGCATCACAAATTTTACAACTTTATAAAAACGGCCCTGCAAAAGTCCGGCTTTTTTTGTTTTATTGGAGGTACTAATTTTTATTTAAAGCTCACTATTTTTGAAGATTCGCGCTTACAGCGTTCATGCCTTCACCGCCATCGGAGCCGCACTGGGTTTGTGGGCTATCATCCTCACGTTTGACGGTTTTTTCCAGGAAGCCATTTGGGTGCTTTGCGCTGCCGCCGTGGTCGATTCAGTAGATGGCTATCTTGCCCGCGCCGTGCAAATTCACGATAATGCCCCGCGCATCGACGGCGCTTTAATGGACAATATTATTGATTTTGTGACCTGGACAATCGGGCCGCTGGTCTGGTTGTACGCCACCATGCAGGTGCCGGTTTGGGTGCTCATGATATGTGCTTTTTCCAGTATCTTCGGCTTCACCAATGTGGAGGCAAAATCAGAAGACGACTTTTTCACCGGTTTCCCGTCATTCTGGAATATAGTTGTTGTGTACATCTACTTACTTGAATTATCAATTCCCGTTGCATCGGCAGTGCTGCTCGGATTCGCCATTTCTACATTTTTACCTATCAAGTTCTTATATCCCTCTAAAACCAAATATCGTCAAAAATTAACCTTAGCACTGGGCGGGCTGTATGTACTGCAGTTTCTGGTGATTATCTATCTGTTTGATGCATCTCCTATGTGGCTCATCTACAGTTCATTCATTTTTCCCGTCTACTACTTCAGCACATCTTTTTACCTTCAGTTGAAACATAGCTCAAAAACTTCCGTAAAAACGAGGTGATGCCGAAAACAATGACACAAAATCTATGAAAGCACGACTTAAAAGATCCAGAACCGATAAAATGATTTCCGGCGTATGCGGCGGCATTGCCGAATACCTGGGATGGGACGCCACTATTGTGCGTTTAATATTTGTTGTGCTCACTTTTTTTGGCTGGGGTGCTCCTATTCTATTATACTTTATTTTAGCCTTGGTGATGCCAGACTAACTCCCCGATCTTAGCACATTTCCTTTTTTGAAATCTCCCATCCATTTACTAATTACAGGTGTACTTTTTCACCAATCATAATGTATGCGAATAGG
>NNSL01000513.1 GCA_003123965.1 Balneolaceae bacterium SMO_bin1 | reverse complement strand
CGCGATATTACGCATCATTGAAGATGAACTGATTCTAAAAGACCTGGAATCGGTGGAAAAACGGGTGGAAAGCCTTAAAACGCAGGCTAAAAGCGGCCAAAAAGATGATNTCAAACAGCTTGAAGCTTGTTAAGCAGCTGCAAGAGCATCTGGAAACGGGGCAGGCGGCCCGAAGCTTTGATAATAGCGAGGTCGCTAAAAATGCCTTTAAAGATTTATTTTTGCTTTCCCGGAAACCAGTGCTGTACGCCTGCAATGTTTCGGAAGATGACCTGGACAGCGGCAACCAGTGGGTAGATACAGTGAGGGAGATCGCCGCCGAGCATAACGATGAGGTCGTGACATTTTGCGCGAAAATTGAATCGGAAATTGCGGAGTTACCGGAAGAAGAAAAGCAGCTTTTCCTTGAGGAGATGGGCATTGAAAGTGCCGGCTTAAATCGACTGATACGAGCAGCCTATAAAGAACTTGGTTTGATTACTTATTTCACGGCCGGACCAAAAGAAGCACGTGCATGGACCGTGCGTAAAGGGAGTACAGCACCTGAAGCGGCAGGTGTTATCCATTCTGATTTTGAGCGTGGATTTATCCGTGCTGAAACGGTGAGTTACGAGGTATATGCCGAGCTGGAAAGCGAGAAAGCAGTGCGTGACGCCGGGAAAATGCGCCAAGAAGGAAAGGATTACGTCGTTCAGGATGGAGATGTTATATTGTTCCGTTTCAACGTTTAATTAACTGCCTGCTTCTCTAGTTTCTTCAGGCGTTTTTTTAATGATTTTGCCGCCTGAACGTAACCGCCATCACTGCCATCAACAAAGTGAATATGGTTGCGTTCATAGGCAAATACCATGCAGGTGACGACCGCCGACTCACTGTGGTGAATACCGAATGCTAATGTAGCATTTTGATGCAGTTCTTCTAAAAAATGCTCAAATTCCTGAGCTTGTTGGGCAGTAGCACTGATCACGAGGCGCAACATATCATCAAACTTTCTGTGATCAGAATTTAAAGATAGGTCTGCTTTATACCGGGACCAGTCGGTTTGCGAAGATTTATACCCCAATTTCATAAAGAGCTTGCCGAGAATCGTTTGCAATTCTACTTTTAGTAAGTACCCGAGTGTTTTCAGCCAGTTTTGCCCATAAGTTCGAAATTTTGTTTCGTGCATTAGCGCGGGTGGTGAAAGATGCATTTTCAACTCCTCAGTAACAACGGGGTTGGTTTTATCATCAAAGCCAAAAATTTCGCGCATACGAGCCAGCACTTTATCATATACTTTTTCTGGCTGTGGATGGGAGGGATTGCACTGAACCAATACCGAAATTACGGATTTATTATCAGGGTTTACTTCCTGCCAGCGGCATTCCAATCCGCTGAAGTCGGCTTGCGAAGGTGATACTGATGATTCAATTTGGTACAAGCTGTTAGTATCTTCCTTCATCAGCTCTTCTGCATAACTCAAGCCGCCACCGTTAAATACAGCTTGGCTGTAGGCAGGGGATACCTTAAACCGTGCTACATTTAATTTGTAACCGTGCTCATAAATGTCCTTCACCGGTATGACTGCAATACGCAGCTGCAGTCCATATTCAGTTTCTCCAATTGCGCGGCTGGCTTCAAAAACCTTTTCAACCTTCGACTTGAATTTAGCAGGGAAACAAATTGCGCAGCCGTCGCCGCCAAAAGTATAGGGTAAATCTGCGCGGTTGGTCTCGTTCATGATGCCGATAATTGGGGAAGCTCCCAATATATTAACGCGTTTATATTTGTTCTCGGCTATGGCTTTTGTGGAGTTTTTAATGTCGGTTACACCAACATACCAGTCGGCAGGCAGTGAATGAAAGTTTTGGGGCTTTGAAATTTCGAAAAATGAATCCAATACAGGAAGACTGGCATAAAAATCGTCAGTGCCGGAAGTTTTCATCTAAAAAAATTTTGTATTAAAGCTCCTCTAACATTAAACACCTTATTGCTGGTCTTGCTTCTGATCCTGATCTTGAAATGTAAAATCTTCGGGCGGAACCAAGTCAGGTTCTACTTCATCAGGCACTACCCACGCCTCGCTGTATCTCGATTTGAGTACCTTGTTTAATTTCATAGCGTGATCCTGAAACTGGAAATTACCGATATGCACTTTATAGTAAGGTTGGCGAT
>NNSL01000512.1 GCA_003123965.1 Balneolaceae bacterium SMO_bin1 | reverse complement strand
CGTTTGTAATTATCAAACCGCAAGCCAATGCCTTCCAGCAGGTTTATAGTTTTATCGGTTAATCGTCCATCTTTTTGAATTGCGATGCGAAGTGAAGTTCCGCTGTCTGCAGTACGTTCCATGAGCTATAAAATAGTTTAATTAAGAAAAAAGTTGGGGTCGGTCCGTCGCTGACGGCAAATATGGTGATATTACTGGTGACAGGAGTCACCATGATGGAGATGGGCAATATGTGCTTGAAGTTTTATCACGAGGAGAATATAAGCAATTTCAGAAAACAATCATTCCCAAGATTGGCAATTAACAATATTTTAATTTCGGTGAATTGGATATCCGGGAATTGCTTAGGGTCGGGTAAATCAAGCAGTAGACGTTCGGGTATTACTGCTTTAGGTTGATTTTCCCGAGATCTACATCCTCATTAAATGGTACGCTCACATTGGCTATAGTGGTATCGCTGTAGGTTGATGAGTTAGGGCGCAGTTCCACATTGTAGGTGCCTTCTTTAACACCCGCGATATTAAAATAGCCATCGGATGTTGTGATGCTTGAAAGCGTATCATCGCCCGCAATAGCCATTACCGTAGTCTCAAAATCCGAAGGCTGCACCGTTCCGCCGATTGAGCCTGTTTCTTCAAGGTTTACGGCGCGGAGAACCGGTTTTAAGATAAAGTTGCCATTTCCGGTTTCAACAATGGATCGGGCGGCATCAAAGTCGATGAGCAGGTTGTAGTGTTCGCCTTCTTTGATATTGGCATTTATGTTCAGCTTTAATCCTGATTGCTGAGCGCTGGGCGTATCAAGTGCGTAGCTGTCGCCATTTACAATTACGTCGTTGTCATTACCCAGTACCAGTCGGATCTGATTATACATGCCGGCCTGGAGTTCATGTTCACCAAGCTGCATGGTTTTTCCATTACGCAGCTGCAGCAAATCCACGCGAACGGGCTCATCGTTTAGGGTAATCCAGTTGGCGCTGTCGTCGGTAGCTTCGGCATCAGCCCGTATAATTCGCACTTTTTGGATATCAACGTATACGGCTTCGTAATTGCCGGGGGCGTCGGTAAGCTGTACAGTAAGTCGGCCGGTATCATTAACGGTGCTGTCGTTCACCTCGCAGGAGACCAAAAAGCCTGTTGCCACTAAAAATGCTGCGGCTATGAAGAATTTACATGCGTTCATGCTAGGAAAATACGTTGGTTTAAGTGTGGGTTGATGATATCGAATCTGTGATTAAATTCATAGATCGAGCCGAAAATTAAATAGCAAATACGGCAGCAGTAAATAAAATGATTGCAACACTAAAGAGTGTGAACTGGATGAAGGGATTTTTGATGATATTCTTTAACACGGTGTTCTTTTTTTGTTTCCTATTGCAGCCTTTTATACTGCTCTGCACGCCGCATGTTCCAATATAAGTGACCTGAGTTGCGCTTTTTAGACCCAAATTTTGCATTGAACAATTGTGCGTAAAAGAGTATCCTTTAACACAACGAAAGCAAACTTATTAGTCTACAATGGCAATGATTACTACAGCACAATTTACCTACATTCCTTTAGAGTCTACAGAGCCGCGCGAAAGCATTGATTATCTGCTTGAAATGGTAGCCCAGCACGATGTTGAAGTAGACGTAAATTACTTGTCTACCAGTGTACGAGGGGAAACGGAGGTGGTTTTCGATCTCATTAAGGAGATGTACGAAACCATGACTATTGAAGGCGAAGAATTTCGGTTTCATGTAGAACTGCTAAGTCCGGTGCCCGAAGATGACGCATCACTGAACATTCCCACCGAAGACGAGTAAATCCGGCAAGTTCTGCACGGCAGCCGGTGCCAATAAGGCGGGTTAATATTTATTGGCGGGTGCAGCTTTTTTGTATGAAAACGCATCGCGTTTTTTGTATTTTACCTGTTATTTATGCAAATCCTGTTCGCACTGAGGTAATCGTATATTCATGGACCAAATCCGCAACTTTTGTATCATCGCTCACATCGATCACGGCAAATCTACGCTGGCTGATCGGCTGCTGGAGCGCACCGGCGCTATAACGGAACGCGAAATGCAGGCCCAGATTCTGGATGATATGGATCTGGAGCGCGAGCGTGGCATCACCATTAAAAGCCACGCCATAAAAATGAACTATGAGCGTCCCACCGGCGAAAACGTGATTTTT
>NNSL01000511.1 GCA_003123965.1 Balneolaceae bacterium SMO_bin1 | reverse complement strand
GTTTTGAGTGACGCGATCGATTTCGAGCGGTGGCTGCAGGTCAACCTGCATTTTCTGGGGTTCACCCGTAACGCGGTAGTAAATAGTGTTATGACCTTTGATAGTAGAATCCTGCGGGTTGATGGCGGTATGTAAATCGTAATAGGTGACATCCCACCAGGCACGTTGCGGGGTGATGCTCCCGCGAAGCGAATCGGCGCGCGTGAATTGGGTTTGCTGCGCTACTGCCGAGGAAGTGATAAGCAATACTGAGCAAACAATGATCAACAGATATTTTGAGCTTACACCAATTTTTTGGTGAAGAGAACGCGTTTTTAAATTGCTCATATTTTATTGTTCGCTCAGTTGATTTTTCACAAACTCAATTGCCCGCTGCAGCTGGGGATCATCATCCATAAGGCGATCTTTAAACGTGTTATTCACGCGGATATCCGGTTCAACGCCGGTCTGTTCCAAGTCAGTTTCACCATCAAGCGTATAGACGCCCCACGATGGCAGCCGGTAGAATGAGCCGTCGACCAAGCCCTTGCCCGAGGTGAAGATAATCCAGCGGTAGGTGGGCATGCCAATGACAGTGCCGAGCTCAAGTTGCTTAAATCCGGCGGCGGTTACCTCGGCATCGCTCAATGATTGCTCATTCGTGAGCAAAACAATGGGCTTCGCGGCTGGCGCAAAATTGGGTTGGCTTGCAAAAGCTCCGTCGCGGTATTTCCATTTCAGGTAGGGACGCTGCGACAGAAACTGCAGCACGGCATCGTGCACATTGCCGCCGGTGTTGTAGCGCAGGTCCAGGATGAGCCCGTCGCGCTGGTAGCCTTCTGAGGTCATTTCTGTCAAAAATCTTGTCCAGCTCGCCGCCGCCCATATTTTTCATGTGAACATAGGCCACGCGTTTGTCGGTTTGCTCGTCCACCATTTGCTGGCGCTGATCTTCCCATTCGTTGTACAGCTCTGAGCGGACATCCGTGTAAGAAGTAGGATGTACCTTGGCCGTGTAGCGGTCGCCATTGCGCTCAAACGTGAGCTGCAGTTCTTCGGCCATATTGGGCTTCACAAAGTAGCTTTCACGATTAGTTTCTGGGTTGATTTCCTGGCCATTGACAGCCACCAGCCGGTCGCCGGTGCGAATGGAATCGGGCGAAAGCGCCGCCGGGCTGTCGGTTACGATATGCCGCACGGTGTAGGGCTGACCTTCTTCAAAAAGCAGCCCGGTAGCCAGCGTTTCGGTTTCGTAAAATTCCTCGTCATCCGGGCCAAAAGTGCTGAAACCCAAGTGCGATGAATTTAGTTCTCCGAGCATGTCGTTCATCATGCGGCTGAATTCAGCCCGCGAGCTCACGTGCGGCAGGTAGGTGGCGTACCGATCGCGAACGGCGTGCCAGTCGGTATTTTGAAAATCACCTGAGTAATAGTTCTCCTCGATATTGGCCCACATTTCCGTGAACATCTGGTTGAACTCGTTTTGCAGTTTCCGCTCAAACGAATGCGTTATTTCTGTTTTTTCGGCTGAGCCCTGGTCCACGTCAAGTTTGTGCAGTGATCCGCCAGAAAGGACATATAGATTCCCGTCTACTTCCGAAATGTCGGAGGCACCATCGATGCCTTCAAAGCGGGCCGTTTCCGGATTTTCGAACGGCTGCAGCGTAGTTTTCCAGAGTGCGGTATTGCCTTCATTGTGATTGCTGAGATACAGCACCACGGTTTTGTCATTCTTTTTGATGACATACGGCGAAAATTGCGAGCCGAATCCGGGACCGATTTGCTCCAGCCGCTGCATCAACCCTTTCTCCTGAATTTGGATTGTAATTTCTTCTTTTTCTTCGGTTTGATCTGATTCTTCTTCGCCGTTTTCTTGCTCAGCTTCTTCGGTAAAAAGCTCATCAAATTTTTCTGATTTATAGGGCTCGTCCATGGGGTGCAGTGCCATGCGATACAGGTTGGTATCACCGCCCCCGCGCGGGTAGGAGGGTTGTGTTCGTGCTGAAGAAAAGTAGATATATTTGCCTTCCGGTCCCCAGAACGGTGCATTTTCCGAAACGCCGGTGTTGGAGAGGTTTCGCGACTGACCGCTTTCCAGATTGTAGACAAATATATCATCCTCGAAATTGCGCTTGGCGGTATAAACAATCCATTCGCCATTGGGTGAGAACCGCGGCTGTTCGTTTTGGAAGCCCCAGAATTCATC
>NNSL01000510.1 GCA_003123965.1 Balneolaceae bacterium SMO_bin1 | reverse complement strand
CAAAATAAAAAAAGCCCCGTCCCAAAATCTGGGACGAGGCTTTTAAATCGTCTTATGAAAGACGGGTTCTTAAGAACGGCTGGCTTACATCATGCCACCCATTCCGCCCATTCCGCCGGGCATACCGCCTCCCATTCCGCCGGGCATACCGCCACCGCCGGGTCCGCCATCATCATCGTCATCGTCGCCTTTTGTAGGCTTGTCAGAGATGATAGCTTCGGTTGTCAGCATCAAGCCGGCAACGGAAGCAGCATTTTCGAGAGCAGTGCGTGTTACTTTCGTAGGATCGATAACGCCTGCTTCGATAAGATCTTCATACTGCTCGGTTCGTGCGTTGTACCCAAAGCCGCCTTCGCCTTCAAGGACTTTTTGCACAACAATAGAACCTTCAGCACCAGCATTATTGGCAATAATTCGAAGCGGCTCTTCAAGCGCACGACGAACTATATTAAAACCAACTTTCTGATCTGGTACTTCAGCTTCTAACTTATCCAGTGCTGTTCGGGCACGGAGCAGCGCAACGCCACCACCAGCTACAATGCCTTCTTCGACTGCGGCACGCGTAGCATGGAGTGCATCTTCAACACGGGCTTTCTTCTCCTTCATTTCAACTTCAGAAGCAGCACCAATGTTGAGTACTGCAACACCGCCGCTCAATTTAGCGAGACGCTCTTGCAGTTTCTCGCGATCATAATCAGAAGTGCTGGACTCAATCTGTCCTTTAATCTGATTTACACGAGCTTGGATGTCATCATCTTTTCCTTGGCCGCCAACAATCGTGGTATCATCTTTAGTGATGTTGACACGATCAGCAGTACCCAAGAAATCAAGCGTAGCATTTTCAAGCTTGTATCCACGCTCTTCAGAGATAACGGTACCGTCGGTCAAGATCGCGATGTCTTCCAACATCTGCTTGCGACGATCACCGAATCCAGGCGCCTTAACAGCTGCAATCTTGAGCGATCCGCGCAGCTTGTTAACAACCAATGTAGCCAGTGCTTCGCCTTCAATATCTTCAGCGATGATCAGCAGCGGCTTACCGGTTTGAATTACTTTTTCAAGGATAGGAAGAAGATCCTTCATGTTGCTAATCTTCTTGTCGAAGATCAGGATGTAAGGCTCTTCCATCTCAGCGACCATATTTTCGGAATCAGTCACAAAATAAGGTGACAGATATCCGCGGTCGAACTGCATACCTTCTACCGTCTCAAGATATGTTTCGGTACCTTTGGCTTCTTCAACAGTGATAACACCGTCTTGGCCAACTTTTTCCATTGCATCCGCAATGTTCTGACCAATTTCTTCATCACCGTTGGCAGAAATAGTACCAATTTGCTTAATACTTTCGAGGCTGTCACCAACAGGTTGACTTGTTTTACGAAGCTCTTCGACAATAGCTTTAACAGCAATGTCGATGCCTCGTCTTCAATTCCATCGGGTTGGCACCGGCAGTAACATTCTTCAGACCGGTTTGAATGATGGACTGAGCAAGAACAGTAGCCGTCGTTGTTCCGTCGCCAGCATTATCACTGGTTTTAGAAGCAACTTCTTTTACCATTTGAGCGCCCATATTTTGTCGCTTGTTGGACAGCTCAATCTCTTTTGCTACAGTAACACCATCTTTCGTAACTGTTGGTGCACCAAATGATTTTTCGATTACTACGTTTCGTCCACGCGGTCCCAAGGTGACCTTGACAGCATTCGCAAGCTTATCAACGCCCTGCTTGAGAGCATCGCGCGCTTCCATATCGTAATGAACTAATTTTGCAGACATAATTGCCTATTTAATTTTTTTGAGTTTTTGTTTAAAAATATTGAAAGAATTGCTTAGGAAACGATTCCAAGAATGTCGGATTCTCGCATAATCAAATACTCTTCACCATCCAGCGTAACCTCAGTGCCAGAATACTTTCCGTACAACACTTCGTCGCCTTCTTTAACCGACATATCAATCTTGTTTCCGTTTTCCACTTTGCCGGGACCTGCAGCTACGACAGTTCCTTCCTGTGGTTTTTCTTTTGCCGAATCAGGAATGATAATTCCGGATTCTGTCTTCTCTTCCGCAGGTTTCGGCTGAACCAAAACACGATCGCTTAACGGTTTAATTTTAGATTTAGCCATAAGTATGACTCCTAATTTTAGTTATTAGTTGAAATTTGAAATTCTTGAATCCAGCAATATTGCTGTTAATACTTTTT
>NNSL01000509.1 GCA_003123965.1 Balneolaceae bacterium SMO_bin1 | reverse complement strand
AGATATCTGGCTGCATGCCCGCGGGGTTGGCGGATCGCATGTTGTCATACGAATGAACAACAATAAAGACTATCCGCCCCGCCAGGTGCTGCTAAAAACGGCGTCTGTTGCGGCCTGGAATTCAAAAGCCAAAGGTACGAAGCTGGCGCCGGTGATTGTAACCAAACGGAAATACGTATCGAATCCTAAGGGAGCGCCGACGGGTGCAGTGCGCGTTCACCGGGAAGAAGTTGAAATGGTGGAGCCCAAAAAACTATCTGAATGGACAAATTAACATTACGAAAACCCATTTTTTTATGCGGTATGATGGGATCAGGCAAATCGACGGTGGGCCGGAAATTGGCTGCAGAGCTGGACGTTTCGTTCTGCGATCTCGACGAAATGATTGTAGAAAAGGCTGGAATGTCGATTCCCGAAATATTCAGGGAGAAGGGTGAAGCCGGTTTTCGGACACTGGAACGCTCGCTGCTGATTCGGGAATCCCAATACTTTAAAGGTGTCATGGCGCTCGGTGGCGGATCATTGCAGAATCAGCATATCGTTGATCACCTGAAAATATACGGCTGGCTCGTTTTTCTTGATGTACCGCATTCCGTAATTTCAGACCGTGTATCGGGAGATGCAAACCGCCCCATGCTTAAGGCCGGCAGCACCGAACAACATGAAAACGCCGGCAAATCAAAAATTGAATCTTTGCTTGAAGAGCGGCTCCCGCTTTACCGGCAGGCAGAAATCACAGTTAGTGCCGGCAATCGCCCGGCAGATGAAATTGTGGATGAACTTATAAAAAAACTAACGCTTTATGACGGCTTCAATAGACGTTAAATCATCATCGGGAATATACAGATACACAGTTGGAAGCTCTGTTTTTGAGGGGAGAATTGCGGGGCTAAAACAAAATACCGGGTTTGACAAATGTTTTATCCTGGTAGATGAAAACGTTTGGCAGCATCACAAACAGCGAATCTCTAATACTTTCGAATCACTAGATGTTGAGTATACATGCCGGGTAATTCCTGCCGGCGAGCAGAGCAAGTCCGTTAAACAATGGAATGTACTTGTTGATTTCCTGCTGCGATCCGGTGTTCGCAGAAACACGCCTTTATTCGCTATTGGTGGCGGCGTGACGGGCGACCTGGCTGGTTTTGTGGCTGCCTCCACCCTGCGCGGAATTCCTCTTGTTCATATTCCTACCACACTGCTTGCCATGGTTGACAGCTCAATTGGTGGCAAAACGGGGGTCAATCATACCACCGGAAAGAACCTGATTGGGGCATTTTACCAGCCGCAGGAAGTGATAGCCGATGTGGATTTTCTTGAAACGCTGCCAAATCGCGACTGGACCAACGGCTTGAGCGAAATCCTAAAATATGGGGCCATACACGATCCCGAAATTTTTGATGAGTGCGAGATATTCCATTACAACAATGTGCTTGAAACATCCCGCGATGAATTAACCCAATTAATTTTAAAATGTGCACAAATAAAAGCAGATATTGTGGCAGCCGATGAGTTTGAGTCGGGTACGCGCGCTTTTCTCAACTTTGGGCACACATTTGCGCATGCATTGGAAAAGGTATCTGATTTTGACCGGCTCAATCACGGCGAAGCGGTTTATCTTGGCATGCTGGCCGCCATCACACTGTCTAATGAAACAGGGGCCGAGCTTAATGATGAGCCCATTCGCAACTACCGTTCACTCTATTCATTTAAAGTGACGAAAGAGATGCTGCCTGAAAATGAATTATTTTCTGCCATGAAAAGCGACAAAAAAGTGATAGATGATACATTTCGATTCGTTTTATTAAAAAGTTGGCAACAACCTGTGGTTCTGTCAGTTAATGAAAAAGAGCTTATTCATAAAGCCTGGCTAACCATATACCATGAACTTCAATAATTAGATTTCATTGCTCCTACGCTGGATTTACAACATATGGAATTTTCTGCTCAAATTTTTGAGCTACCTGATTCTTATCGTACTGCTTTTTAGTGGGCTTGCCCTTGGTGCGCTACAGCTTCCTTTTAGCAAAAATTACCTCAGCGGACAGATTGTTAACGCGTTTAATGATCAGTATACCGGCAATGTAAGCATCGGTTCACTCCAGGGATTTCTACCCTTTCGGGCGCAGCTTAATGATGTAGAGTTTACCGCCCCGGATAGTACAGATGGCGATAATAACAGCCCGGATAGCCCTC
>NNSL01000508.1 GCA_003123965.1 Balneolaceae bacterium SMO_bin1 | reverse complement strand
TGATTAGCAGTACAATGCCCATTAAAATAGCCAGTAAGCCAATCCAGAAAAAGGGCGTGCTGCTTATCCACGGATGATCATTCCAGCGGTGATTTACGAAGCTGTACATCCAGCAACCAACACCGATACCTAAAATGATATAAGGCAAAATATGGTAAATAATTCAAATTAATATTTCTTGCTAAAAAGAATGCAAAACTCAACAATGCCTTTACTCAGTAGTATAGGCATTGAATAAGTATCTTACATAAAAGCTTATTCGTTTGACTTCTCTAACTCCTTTTTTCGTACTCGCATAGCCATTCGTTGCAGGAAAATTAGTAACGGTCCGAATAGAATGGCAATACCTAAAAGCAAGAACAGTAATTCATTCTCTCCTGTTTCGGGATTGATCATCGGTTCCTGAATTCCCGATATAATTATCGCTACTATAAAGAAAACGAGAAAGTAAAAAATGGTATGTATCATCCAGCCCCCGCCCGAACTGGGACGAAAAAGAAGCAGCATACGCCGAATGACGGAAACCTCGGCAGGTTTTGTCCTTTCTTCCAGCTTAGCAGTTCTTATGGAAGCATATTCGTTTAAAATGCTATCGAGGAGTTGCTGTACCTTGCCGGATGATGCTGATGAAGCACCCGATTCGCTGCTTCCAGAAACACTGCCAGATAATTTCGCCCATTGTTCAATAAAATTCAGTTCGGTAGACAGCTTTGTAATACGATGATTAATACTTCGGGTTTTGTTCCGGTCGGAAATCCATTGTAGCAAAGCGGGTAAAAATCCGAACATACCTGCAACGATAGCAATTGTTAGGTTCTCGATCATGGTTGATATTCCCCCAAATTTTATTGCAGACTGCTATGTCTGAGTTTTTCTTTAGCAACAGGCTCAATCCTATGTAGATTATGCACAAATTGGGGTTAGTATTCAAGCAAAACAATTCTTTAGCTTAAGCATAAAAAGACAGGGGATATTTAATAATTAAAAAGCCTTCTCTCCAATATGGAAAGAAGGCTTGAGTAAATCTAGAAAGAAATTATTAAGCCGTAGCTGATAGCATCTCTTTAAGCGTAACGCCAATTTCTGCAGGGCTGTCCACTACTTTTACGCCCGAGTTGCGCAGCGACTTCTTCTTGTCTTCGGCTGAGCCTTCACCGCCGGAAACAATAGCACCGGCATGGCCCATGCGTCGGCCGGGAGGGGCCGTACTGCCGGCAATAAACGCCACTACTGGCTTATCAACATGCTCTTGAATATATGCACCTGCTTCTTCCTCCGCGGTACCGCCAATTTCGCCAATCAATACAATAGCTTCGGTGTCAGGATCGTCCTGGAAAAGTTTAACCGCTTGCGTGTGCGTGGTTCCGATAACGGGATCGCCGCCAATACCAATAGCGGTACTTTGTCCGAGTCCGGCTTTAGTCAGCTGGTCAACGGCTTCGTAGGTGAGTGTTCCGGAACGGGAAATGAGGCCAACTTTTCCGGGCGTAAAAATGCTGCCGGGCATAATTCCAATTTTGGCTTCACCAGGCGTAATCACCCCAGGGACAGTTAGGACCGATAAGCGTGGCGCCGTGATTTTCAACAATCTTCTTGGCCACAATCATGTCTTTTACAGGAATACCTTCGGTGATACAGATAATCACTTCAATTCCGGCAAATGCGGCTTCAGAGATGGCATCACCGGCAAATGCAGGCGGCACAAAAATAACGGAGGTGTTGGCATTTTCATGCTTAACGGCATCGGCAACAGTATTGTAAACCGGCAAATCATGGTGGGTTTGTCCGCCTTTACCGGGCGTTACACCCGCTACCACGTTAGTACCGTATTCAATCATTTGTCCGGCATGAAAGCTGCCTTCGCTACCGGTAATTCCCTGCACAACTAATCGCGTATCATTTCCTACAAGAACACTCATCTATTTTGATATCTAAGTTGAAAAATTTATTTGCTTAAAGTCGAGTTGAATATACCCACATAAGCAGGAATGAGCAAAGTTAATTAGGAATGAAAAATTGAAAATTGGTTATCAAGAGCTACGAGGTTTGCTCAAATCAATCTTTTTAAAAAGTTATGACAGCAGCAGTTTTAGTGTAAGTTCAATATCCGGTTTCTGGCACAAAGGTTCGAGATTTAAATTTATGAAATTGCATAATTATTAGGCCATAAATTTTTTATTCAATAGGATGAAAATCATACTTAA
>NNSL01000507.1 GCA_003123965.1 Balneolaceae bacterium SMO_bin1 | reverse complement strand
ATTTTATCAGCTTGGTTAAGAGAAATTCGTGTTTCTCTGCTGTCACTTAGTAACGCATGTGTTATAAGTTCGCTTCCCGATTGTTCGAGCACGCTAAATTGCTGCGGCCAAATTCGGCTTTCTCCTGCCGGATCAACTTGTGAAAGAACAGCGGTTGCTGAATCACCTTCCTCAAAAGTAAAATGAGGCCGTCCGGCGCTATTCACCCAAACCTGGCTCCAGGTTTTCAAATCGTGCTCCGATTTTTCATCGAGGATGGCGATCAAATCAGGCCAGGTAGCATTGCCAAATGAGTACCGGTTTAAATATTTGCGCAGTCCTTCGCGAAAGGTATCTTCACCCACGAGCAACTCCAGCTGCCGCATCATAATGGGGGCCTTGTTGTAAATAATGGCCCCGTACATTTGTCCGGCTTCGCTGAGATTGTTCAGCTGCTGACGGATAGGATTGGCTCCCTCTGTGCGATCTACTGAATAAGCGGAGGGATGATGCCGAACCAGGAAATTTAGATCATGGTTGATTTCCGGGAAGTTGGGATTCATGATTTTGGCCGCCATAAAATTGGCGAATACCTCTTTGGTCCACACATCGTTGAACCACTCCATAGTTACCAGATCACCAAACCACATGTGCGCCGTTTCGTGGGCGATGAGGCTGGCGCGGCTCAGGCGCTGGGAATCCGACGGATCTTCCTCCAAAAACAGGCTCGACGCCCGGTATTGAATGGCACCCACGTGCTCCATGCCGCCATATTGGAATGAAGGAATGAGGGCAAAGTCGAACTTTTTGAAACGGATAATTGATGTCGGTGTACTCTTCCAGCCATGAGAGTGATGAGGCATGCAACTCAAAAATGTCATCCACATTTCGCTGGACTTTGGTGAAATCGGTTTCGCGGTGAAGCATGGTCATTTCAACGCCGTTTACCGTTTGGGTTATCGACTCAAAATCACCGGCGACGAACGAAAACAGGTACGAGCTGATCTGCTTTGTGGGAGCAAACTCAAGCGTTTTGGTTGAATCACTGGTGGATTCCGATTCCAGCGGCCCGTTGGAAATTGCTTCCCATTCAGCCGGAATGTGCAAGGTTAAATCGTAGGTAGCTTTCAGGTCGGGTTGATCAAATAACGGGAAAGCGGTACGGGCACGGTCGGGCACGAAAAGCGTATACAAATATTCGGGATTACGATTAAGCGATGTTTCTCCGGTCGTAAATGATATGTTAACCGTATTTTCGCCTTCGGTTAACAAATCGGAAGGCAGCATCAAATGCTCATTGGTATACGATATTTGTGCAGTTTTTCCATTTATGCTTAGTGAATCCAGATGATCGCGACTCGCTTTAAAATCCAGCGGAATGGCGCGATCGGTATTATCAAGATTAAACGTAATCGTTTCGGACGCCGCAATGGGTTCACTTTCTTGGCTCGGAATCTTAAAAGACAGCTGATAGGAAATGTCAGAAATAACTGATTTGCGATACTCTGCCAGTTCGAGCGAAACGCCCGGCTCCGGCTGTTGTGATTCACCTGAAGTGCATGAAAGCAGGAAGCTAGTTGTGGCAACAAATAAAATCAATACACGAATATGGCGTTGGTACATGCGGCAGTGGATTGGTTGAATCGTTTGTTAGTGTTAAAAGGGGAAGAAAATAATCTACACGTCGTTCAGCGCCTGCGAAAGCGACTGCAGCGATTTTTTGGCGTCACCAAAGAACATTTGGTTCGACTCGCGGTAAAACAGCTCATTGTCGATGCCCGCGAAGCCGGGACTGAGGCTGCGTTTGAAAATGATTGTGCGGTCAGCTTCATCTACATTCAGAATGGGCATACCATAGATAGGGCTTCCTTTTTCGGTTTTGGCTGCGGGGTTCACCACGTCATTTGCGCCGATAATCAGTACTACATCTGTAGATTTAAACTCCGGATTAATTTGCTCCATATCATACAGCTGATCGTAGGGTACATCGGCCTCGGCCAACAGCACGTTCATGTGGCCGGGCATGCGTCCTGCTACCGGATGAATTCCGTACTTTACTTCTACGCCACGTGCTTCCAGCTTGTCGGCCACCTCTTTAAGCACATGCTGCGCTTGTGCTACAGCCAGCCCATACCCGGGAGTGATGATCACCTTGTCAGCATAGGCGCATTGCAGGGCTACGTCATCAGGGGTGGTTTCACGCACCGTTTTATCGGTATCAGCGGCAGGACCCGA
>NNSL01000499.1 GCA_003123965.1 Balneolaceae bacterium SMO_bin1 | reverse complement strand
AAGAGAAGGAAGATAAGGAACCTTCGCGCAAAGAGAAGCAGCAAGCCATGCTCGATGCTGAACAGAAAGAGTATGAGAAGCAGCTTCAGAAAAAGGCTGAAGAAGCAGCCAAAGAAAAGGCCAAGCAAGAAGCGCTTAAAAAGGCAGAAGAAGAGGAAAAAGCCAAAGCTGAGGAAGAAGCAGCTGCTGAAGAAGAGCAGGTAGAAGCGGAAGATACTGCAGAGGCTGAAGCGAAGGTTGAGGAAGAGCCCGAAGCTGAAACAACAGAAGAAGCTGAGAAAACCACAGAAGAGGAGGAAGTAGAAGCGAAAGCTGATGAAACCGACGTGGAAGAAGAGCCTCAGGAAGCTGCGGAAGAAGAAACAGCTGAAGATGCTGAAGAAGAAACCACTGAGGAAGAAGAAGTAAAAGCGGACGCTGAAGAGGAGACCGACGAAGAGGAATCTGAAGAATCAGCCGAAGGCAAAACTTCCGATGAAATGCTGGCCAAAGAGGCAATCGATCATATCGAAAATACGCCTGTTGACGAGCTTGAAGGCTTTGTGACCGACGATGAAGATCGTGTAACGGTTCAGCGCGCCTGGGAAGAAAAGAAAGAAGGATAAGATTAAGCAGGTGATTCTCCACTATGTGTGAATCGCCAATCTGGACAGTACAATGCTGGAGCCCGTAGATCACCAGTACGTAAATATCGGGTATGTTGCCCGGTCGCATGGTGTGGACGGAACCATATTAATGATTCCCGAATTCTACGCTCCATCACTTTTTGATGATATTGATCTGGTGCGCATTGAAAACACCAGAGGGGATTTGGTCCCCGCCCGCATTGAGTCGGTTCGGGCTCAGGAAAAAGAGAACCGGCTTTCGTTCTTTGTAAAATTTGATCACATAACGGATCGCAATGAAGCCGATGCCCTTAAAAAGCATCGCATCTATTGCGAACAGGATAAGGTAGAACACCTGCTGCAGGATGATACGGCCGCTAGCCTGTCTTCGTATGAAGTGCAGGATGAAGACGGCCAAACCATTGGCACCGTAGCTAGTGTCATTCAAAACCCTGCCCAGGATATTTTAGTAGTGCAGGGCGATGACACTGAAATTATGGTGCCGCTCGTTGAAGAGTACATCATCAGTATTGATGACGAATCTTCAATCATCCATTGCCGAAATCTCCATCAGTTAGCAATTTGTAATGATGCGAATTGATATCATATCGGCCGTACCGCAGGTACTCCAAAGTCCGCTGCAGCACAGCATTGTGGGTAATGCGCAGGAGAACAACCGGGTTGAAATTCACACCCATGATCTTCGCGACTACTCCACCGACAAGCACAACAAAGTGGACGACTACCCGTACGGTGGCGGCGCCGGAATGGTGCTGACCCCGCAGCCAATTTTTGCGTGTATTGAAGCACTGCAAAACGAGCGGAGCTATGATGAAATTATCTTCCCCGCTCCCGACGCGCCTAAGTTTGAGCAACAGCACGCAAATTCGCTATCGCTCAAAGGCAATATCCTGTTTCTGTGCGGCCATTACAAAGGCGTAGACCAGCGGGTGCTCGATACATTTGTCACCCAACAGTACAGCATCGGCGACTTTGTAGTCTCGGGCGGTGAGCTGCCGGCCCTGGCAATGATTGATGCCATTGTGCGGCTGTTGCCCGGCGTGCTGGGTGATTCGGAAAGCGCATTAACCGATTCCTTTCAAGACGATTTGCTTGAAGGTCCGGTGTACACGCGGCCTGCAGAATTTAGAGGCTTGAACGTACCCGATGTGTTACGATCCGGTGATCATCAAAAAGTGAAGCAATGGCGACACGAACAGTCGCTGAAGCGCACCAAAGAAGTGCGTCCCGATTTATTTGAAAAATTTAAAAACGAAGATTAGTTAACCTATTATGGACAAGTTAAAATTAGCAGAACAATCACTGGTACACGACGATATCCCGGAATTTAAAGCCGGCGATACGGTAAACGTACACTACCGCGTTCGCGAGGGTGACAAAGAACGTATTCAGCAGTTTGAAGGCGTTGTGATTTCCCGCAGCGGCAACGGACCGAATCAAACCTTCATTTGCCGTAAAATTTCGGCCGGCAACATTGGGGTTGAGCGTATTTTCCCCCTGTTTTCACCGTTCGTGGCTAAAATTGAAGTGAAGAAAGAAGGCGATGTGCGCCGATCCAAGCTTTACTACCTGCGTGAGCGACGCGGTAAGGCGGCTCGTATCAAAGAGAAAGATCGCCGCGACTT
>NNSL01000488.1 GCA_003123965.1 Balneolaceae bacterium SMO_bin1 | reverse complement strand
CGCTTTAGCTACACCGGCAACGGTAGACCCTTTCTGCCCAACGGCTACATAAACACAAACTACAGGTTTATCGGTATCCTGAGTTTCACGCTGGTTGATGATGGTATCAACAGCAACAGAAGTTTTACCGGTCTGGCGGTCACCAATAATAAGCTCACGTTGGCCCCGACCAATGGGAATAAGAGAGTCAATAGCTTTAATACCGGTTTGAATCGGTTCTGTTACCGGTTCACGATAGATTACGCCTGGTGCTTTACGCTCCAGTGGAATACGAATGGTTTCGCCTTCAATTGGACCCTTACCGTCGAGGGGTGTACCCAGTGGGTTGATTACGCGACCTTGGAGCCCGTCTCCTACGTTAATGGAGGCAATTTCCTTGGTACGTCGCACGGTATCGCCTTCTTCAACAGCGCTGCTACCGCCAAAAAGCACGATACCAACATTGTCTTCCTCAAGGTTTAATACCATACCACGGACAGCATCTCCGTTTTCGTCTTTGGAGTCGGGTAACTCTACAAGTTCACCGGCCTGTACTTTCGACAAGCCATATACACGAGCAATACCATCTCCTACCTCAAGTATGGTTCCCACATCGTATACATCGGCTTCGCTATCGAAACCGGAAAGTTGTTTGCGTAATATCGCTGATACTTCGTCTGGTCTTACTTGACTCATTATAATGTCTGCGTTTATCTAATTATTTACTTATTCAATAGCGTTTGCAAGAAGCTGTTCTTCGAGGACTTGCAACTTATGCTTAACTGTTCCGTCTATAACCGTGTCTTCAATGCGGACAGCCATGCCGCCGCGCAGCGATTCATCAAGGTTGATATTAAGATGCACCTCTTTTCCGGTTATTTCTTCCAATTTGTTGAGAAGCTGCTCCTGCTGATCGCTGCCAAGCTCGTGAGCAACCGAAACCTCTACTTCAATAATGCCAGCATATTCGTTGTACTTTTGAATATAGGCCTGGGCAATTTCATCCAGTTTATCAATCCGAATTTTTTTCGGGCAAGCAGTTTTAGAAAATAAGCGTGTAGACTCCTGTACATTGCTGCCAAAGAGTTCTTCAAGCACCGCTTGCTTGTCATCGTATTTGATGATTGGATTCTGCAGAAACAACACCAGCTCGCGGGAATCTTGCATGGTATTGTTGATGAAGTTCATATCGTTTAATAGATCCTTCACCTCATCCCGTTCTTTACCGAGTTCTAAAAGCGCGGTGGCATATCTGCGTGCTGCCTTGGATATATGCATTGCTGTGAGTTAATTTTTGGAAATATTGCTGATAAAATTATTTACCAACTTGCTGTTTTTTTCCTCATCAAGCTCGCTCTCAATAATCTTAGAGGCAGACTGTACCGCCAGCGCGGCTACTTCTTCGCGCAGTTCAATAAGAGCCTGCTTTTTTTCCTGCTCTATTGTATTACGAGCCTGCTCAAGAATTTGAGCCGCTTCTTTTTTCGAGTTTTCGATGCGTTCAGCACGAATCATTTCGGCTTCTTCAATCGCTTCTTTGCGAATTTCCTGGGCTTTTACTTCTGCTTCCGCAGTGCCTTTTCGTTATCTTTGGAAATTTGCTCCGCTCGTGCCAAGGCCTTTTCGGCCGACTCAAGCGATTCCTTTATGCGATCTTCGCGCTCCGAAAGCGAATTCATAATGAGCGGTACGGCATACTTTCCCATCACCCAGAGAAATATTACCAGGGTGATAATTACCCAGATGGCAAATCCGCTGTTAAACGAGAGTATGCCGCCACCTCCATTGCTTGCAGCTATGATCAAGGACATCATACTAATGTAGAATTAATTTTACGTTTTTATGTGTCCTGTCTTAACCGAGAAATACGATAAGAAGACAAACAATAGCGGCAATAAGCGCAACACCCTCAATAAGAGCGGCGGTCAAAATCATGGCGCCACGAATATCTCCGGATGCTTCTGGTTGACGGGCAATGCTTTCAGTCGCACTTTTCCCAATCATACCGATACCGAGACCGGCACCTATTGCTACGATTCCTGCTCCTAATCCTGCTGCTAATAAACCCATAGTGTTATACCTTATTTTTTGTTTAGAGTTTAGGGTTGATTGTAAATGATAAATTATGCGTGTGCTTCAATTCCTTCTTCATGATGATCATGCTCTTCAACAGCCATGCCAATGAATACAGCCGAAAGCAAGGTGAAGATATATGCTTGCAATACGCCAACAAAAGCTTTTAGTACATACAATGCTACTGTTAGCGGAACT
>NNSL01000477.1 GCA_003123965.1 Balneolaceae bacterium SMO_bin1 | reverse complement strand
CGTAAAGAGTGATTCGTAACCACTTGCTTTGATACAAATTTAGAACTAAAGCAGTGCAATTAAACTGAAAAATATGAGTGAACAATCAGAAAAATCAAAACCAAGATACTGGCTTGTTTTCGGGATTGGTGTGCTCTATATCATCCTGCTCGGTATTTTCACCTACTTCTTTAATTTGCCTATTTAACTGCTATGCACTGGATTGACTGGCTGGTTCTTATAGCTTTTCTGGGATACACCATCTGGGACGGTACCCGACACGGCAAACAGAGCGAAAACATTGAAGGTTTTTTCCTGGCAAACCGCTCCATGCCGTGGTGGGCAATGGGCCTATCCGTAATGGCCACCCAAGCCTCTGCTATCACTTTTATTGGTACTACCGGTCAGGCCTATGTCGAAGATATGCGATTTGTGCAGATGTATCTGGCCGTTCCCTTTGCTATGATTATCCTTTGCACAACACTTGTGCCCTACTTTAACAAGTTGCAAAATTTTAGCGCTTACGAAGTGCTCGAGGAGCGTTTCGGACTCTCTACACGACTTTTTACAAGCCTGTTGTTTCTCTGTTCCCGCGGACTCGGGCTCGGAATCATCATTGCTGCCCCATCATATGTTCTTGCTGTATTACTCAATCTGCCACTCTCGACAACCATTCTTATTATCGGCATTACGGCTACACTTTATACCATGGTTGGAGGCATCAGCGGAGTCATTCGTACTGACGTCAAACAGATGGCCGTAATGTTTTTCGGCCTCGGCTTTTGTTTTTATTGGATTCACTACCAAATGCCGGACGGAGTCGGATTTTCGGACTCACTCTATCTGGCCGGTACATTAGGCAAACTGGAAGCCCTGGATCTGAGCTTTGACATCAGTGAAAAATATAATGTTTGGACCGGCGTAATTGCGGCTCTTTTTCTAATGCTTTCCTATTTTGGTACCGATCAGAGCCAGGTACAACGTTACCTGACTGCAAAATCGCTTGATGATGCGCGTAATTCTCTGTTGCTCTCGGCTTATGCCAAAGTGCCCATGCATGTTTTTTGTACTACTGCTGGGAGCCATGTTGTATGTATTTTATATTTTCGGAGATGCACCAATAACATTCCGGGGTGCTGATCCTACAGCACAGGAGGAAAACATCGAGCTGGCCGGCGAAATGCTTGAACATGAATACCAGACCACACACCATGAGCGCAGAGAAGCAGCCCTGGCACTGCTCGAAAATAAGACATCAGAAAATGCTGAAAAACTCAGAAATGTTGACGAACATCTCAATGAAGTTCGCCAGCAAGAACTGGAACGCCAGGAAAAAATTACGGAATCCAGTTTAAACGACACTAATTATATTCTGCCCTACTTTATCCTGAATGAAATACCGATTGGCATTATCGGATTAATTGTGGCGGGTATCTTTGCAGCTGCTTTATCCAGTATCGACAGTGAACTTAATGCCCTGGCAACAATCTCAATTGTGGACTGGTATAAACGCCTTGACTCCAAAGATCGCAGCGAGGCATGGTACCTCAAATCATCTCGCTGGACAACCGTTTTTTGGGGAATACTGGCTACTGGAGCTGCACTGGCCTTGGGTGAGACGCGCTCAATTATTGAACTGGTCAATAAAATTGGCAGCTATTTTTACGGGTCTATTTTAGGTGTATTTATTCTACTGCTCTGGGTAAAGCGAGCCAATGGTGCAGGAGCCTTGACAGGACTTATTTCAGGAATGGGCACGGTATTTCTATTCGACCGATTTTATGAAAATCCCGAAACGGGCAGTTGGCAACTTCTAATGCCCTGGCAGGATATCCCTGAAGGCTTCACCAAAGCTATTGAATATCTATGGCTCAATCCTGTAGGAACGGGTGTAGTTGTAATCGTAGGTATTGCCGTTAGCGTGCTGTGGGAAAAAATGCGTAATTCGTAACCCGTAATACGCGACAATAGATTCACGCATTTACGGGTTACACCTCATGAAGAATTTTACTCCATTTCTATTTTTTTGAACTGCTTAAACGGACTCAGATCCGCACTTTCCATCTCCTCAACATAATCCGGCCATTCAGTTTTAAAGAAGCCGTTGATCTTTTCAAGTGCCTCATTCACTGACTCACGAGCTTGCTTCATGAGCGTCCGCTCGGTAGATGTCGGTGCCCCAATCGAGCTTCCGAGATATTGTGCCGGTGCTCTCAGGCGTGTTGAAACGGAAGGTTCCGGACTGCGAGTAATGCCCTGGCGATCGTCCTCTTCGCCCAA
>NNSL01000466.1 GCA_003123965.1 Balneolaceae bacterium SMO_bin1 | reverse complement strand
CGGCATCCGGGGCGTTTATGGAACTGATTTAACACCTCAAAACTTAACACGGTTTGCCGCCGCTTACGGCACATGGCTTAAGGGCGGCACGGTTGTACTGGGGCGCGACACCAGGGTAACCGGCCAAATTTGTGAAGACCTTGTCACCGCAACGCTGCAATCTGTGGGCTGCGATGTGATAAAGGTTGGTATTGTTCCAACCCCCACGGTAGCCATGAGCGTATTACAACATAACGCTGACGGCGGTATTATCATCTCGGCCAGCCATAACCCTGAAGAGTGGAATGCGCTGAAATTACTGAATAGTAAAAGCGAATTTCTTGATGCTGAACAGGGTGAAAAGGTGATCGACATCAGCGAAACGCAAGAGTTTGACTATAAAAAATTTGACCAAATCGGTGGGTTGAGCGAAGATACATCTGCGCTTGAAGCACATATCGATGCTATTTTAGAATTACCTTACATCGATACCGATAAAATCCGTGCAGCTAATTTTTCGGTAGCCATTGACCCGGTAAACGGCACCGGCGGCATTGCCCTGCCACCGCTTCTTGAGCGGTTGGGCGTAGATACCATTCACAAAATCAACGAATCACCAAGCGGACTTTTTGCCCACGTTGCCGAGCCGCTGCCGGAGCATCTGGAAGATATTTGCACGCTGGTGAAAGAGAAAAACTGCGACCTCGGTATTGTTACCGATCCCGACTCCGATCGCCTGGCACTTGTTACCGATGAGGGTGAACCTTTTGGCGAAGAATATACCCAGGCGGCTGCATTTGAATTTATGCTCAGTAAAAATCCGGGAGCGTGCGCTACCAACCTTTCTTCTTCCCGTGTGGCAGAAGATGTTGCCAAGAAGTACAATCAACGCTGCCATCGTTCGGCCGTGGGCGAAATTAACGTGGTAAAGAAAATGCAGCAGGTTGATGCCGTAATCGGCGGCGAAGGCAACGGGGGTGTCATCAATCCTGACCTGCATTATGGCCGCGATGCGCTGGTCAGGCACGGCCATGATTCTGCAGCTGCTGGCCGAACGTGGCGTTTCATCATCACAATATCGTAACTCACTGCCCGACTATTACATGCGCAAGGATAAAATTCAACTGGCCGATATTGACGGCGATGCCCTGCTTGTTAAAGCGAAAACCGTATTTGAAGACCAAAACCCCGATACTACGGACGGTGTAAAAATTGATTTCGAAGACGGTTGGGTACACCTGCGCAAATCCAATACTGAGCCTATCATTCGGGTGTATTCTGAAGGCACCAGTCCGGAAAAAGCCAAAGAACTGGCTGAAATGGTAAAAGCAAAAGTGTTGTAATTACCTGCCCCATAAATTGGTAAGGGAATGATTTTTGATTCAGAATTGCTAGAGGCCAAGTAAAATCATTTATTGTATTTTCTCACAACTTAATCAACTGATCTAAGCATATGATTCATTCAATGACGGGTTTTGGCCGCGGGCAGGCCTCTTCTAATGGTGTTTCAGTCACTGCTGAACTAAAAGTCGGTTAACAGTCGCTACCTGGATATTTCATTTCGTATTCCCACAGAGATACGGGAACAAGAACTGGCCCTTAAAGAATTTTTGCAGGAAAACATCAACCGCGGAAAATTGAATCTGAATATCCGCATAGATAAGAGCGATACCGGTCAGCCCGAGATTGACATCAACCCCGAGCTGGCAAAGGGCTACAAAACCATGCTCGAAAAACTGCGCAAAACTACCAATATTGATGAACCGCTCTCAATTCGGGACCTGATTCAGTTTGATGAAATTTTTGTGAGCCGCGAGCAGGATGAAGAAATTGTTGATACGATTTGGGAGCTGAGCCAGCAGGCGCTTAAAGAATCGGTTGACCAACTGGTTTCAATGCGAGCCCAGGAAGGCCAGCAATTGGAAAAAGATTTAACGCAGCGGGTTGATCACATCAACAAGAAAATGGAAAAGGTGAAGGAACTGACCGACGGACGCGCAGAAAAAGCACGCGAGCAGCTGTTGGAGCGCATCAACAAACTGGTTGATGATGACACGCTTGATAACGACCGCCTGGAGATGGAAGTAGCTATTTTAGTGGATAAAATGGACATCACCGAAGAGATTGTGCGTCTGCAGTCGCACACTAAAATTCTTTAAAGAAGCGCTTAAGAATGATGAAACGGTAGGCCGGCGGCTAAAATTTTTGGCCCAGGAAATGAACAGAGAAATCAATACCATTGGCTCTAAGGCCAACGACAGCGAGATTTCGAAGCACGTGG
>NNSL01000455.1 GCA_003123965.1 Balneolaceae bacterium SMO_bin1 | reverse complement strand
AATGAAAACAGGGCCGCCCGACTCGTAGATTTTGAGGCGCGCAACGCCGATCATCTCGGATTTTCAGAAATGGTTGATGAGGTGATGAACGCCACATGGCAGCAGGAAAATGAAACCGGATATGAGGGAGCGATACAGCGGACGGTGAATTTTGTAGTACTGTATAATTTAATTCAGCTGGCGATGAATGACGACGCCTCGAACCAGGTAAGGGCAATAGCGAATCAAAAACTAGTTGAACTGTACGGATTCTTAAATAATGGGGCCGACGATATCGAAGATCCGCAGTGGAAAGCGGCTTATAATTACGGTGCTAAAATGATTGATACCTTCATGGATCATCCCGAGCGCATTGAACAGATTACCCCGCCACTGTCGCCACCGCCCGGTTCGCCCATTGGCAGTGGAGATGCATTACTAAATTGTGTCTTTAACTGAATTGAGTATCGATGGAGTTCTGTTTTATGGGCTCCTTTATTTGATTACTAAGCCAGCTGCTTATCGCGGCACACATCTTCTACGGTTTCAGCCACTTTTTGGGCGACCCTCCGGTCAAAAGCACTGGGTATAATCTCTTCCGCTGTTGGCTCTTCCACGCAATCGGCGATGGCGTAAGCTGCTGCCACATACATTGGATAAGTGATATCGGGTGTTCGGGCATTGAGCGCGCCGCGGAACAAGCCGGGAAACGCAAGCACATTATTTATTTGATTGGGAAAATCAGATCGCCCCGTAGCAATAATATGCGCACCGGCTTGGTGGGCCTCTTCGGGCATAATTTCGGGAATGGGATTAGCCATGGCAAAAATAATGGGATTACCGCGCATGCGCTGAATCATTTCTTTATTGAGCACGCCCGGCACCGATACCCCGATGAATACATCGGCACCTTCAAGAGCATCTCCGAGCCCCCCTTTCGTATTGCTATGATTGGTGATGTCTGCCATTTTCTTTTTGATGGGATTCATCTCACCGCGGCCTTTGTACAGCGTACCGCGGCTGTCGCACATAATTACTTCCTGCACGCCTACATGCTGCAGCAGCTTTACGATGGCAACGCCCGCAGCCCCCGAGCCATTAATCACAATCTTCAGCTCACGGAGCTCGCGGTTGGTTACCCGCATGGCGTTAATCATACCGGCCAGCGTTACCACGGCTGTTCCGTGCTGATCGTCGTGCATGACCGGGATATCCAGCTCTTTTTTGAGCTTTTTCTCAATTTTAAAGCACTTGGGTGCTCCAATATCTTCCAGGTTGATTCCACCATAGCTGGGTGCAATAGCTTTTACAGCCGCAATAATTTCATCGGCATCTTGGGTATCCAGCACTACAGGCACAGCATCAACATCAGCAAATTTTTTGAACAGCACACATTTGCCTTCCATTACCGGCAGCGAAGCTTCGGGCCCAATATTTCCAAGCCCCAGTACTGCTGATCCATCACTTACAACGGCCACGCTGTTTTTCTTCCAGGTGTAATCGTAGGCTTTGGATTTATCGCGCGCAATTTCGTTGCAGGGTTCGGCCACTCCAGGCGTGTAAGCAATGCTGAGATCTTCGCGGGTATCGAGGGGCATCTTTGATTCAACAGAGATTTTTCCCCCGTATTTTTTGTGGGCCTCAAGAGACTTTTCGCCGTAATTATTTCGGTTCGAAGATGACATAAATAATGATCTAATTTCTTATAAAAATCCCAATACAGCTCAAAATATAGGTAATTCGGGATAATTGATTAAACAGTTTGTAAAAGCTCAGAAGCTGCCGAAGGTAGGCGCCTGATATAAAGAAGATGTGAATGCTCATTAAAAAAGCCCCGCTCCGATAATCGGAACGAGGCTAAATGTTTGGAGCGCTTTAATTAATTGGAGGATGAGTCGTTGTTTTCCTCTGCGCCATACACGTTATTATCGCGGTTGATATCGGCCATGCGCATTGATGGATCGATTTCTGCGCGTTGTATTGCCTTGTCTGTTTCAATGGTGTACGTAGGGTTCACCCACGGCCAGTCGGATTTGATGGTGCGTTCTACGTTTGGATAGGCATCATTGCTTTTTTCGCCCCGCATAATGCGCAGCGGCATGTAGAACAGTTCTTTGGTGCCGTCTTTGTATTCAACCATCAGATCAATAGGCATAGGTGTAAGCGATACGCGTTCAAGCGTAATGGTTGATCCGCCGTTGGTGCTTTCCACCGATTTTATGCCGTAATCAATGGTTTTGGTTGATTCGATGAAGTACTGGTAATACCAGTCGAGCACCATAT
>NNSL01000444.1 GCA_003123965.1 Balneolaceae bacterium SMO_bin1 | reverse complement strand
TTACTCCAGATAAAATTAGCTTGTTGATGCCAAATGCATCGGCATTGCGAAATACTGCGCCCACGTTATGTAAGCTACGCACATCATGCAGAAAAATGACCAAGTCACTCATTCGCCCGGGAACAGTACGTGCCTGGTTTCGTTGAAGTATTTCTTTCGTCGTTAATTTTGAACTCATTAAACAAGGTTAATTTGATGGTAGAAATTCAGCTGAAAATTAGCGCTACATAAGCGAACAATTGTAGTCTTATAAAGTGAGTAATTCAGTTCTCAAAGCTATGAAATTTTAATTTGGGATAAGAACCAATATCACCTTATTTTTACAGCGCTTTGAAACCAAGTGAATCAGCTGCAGGGCTGATTTTCTTATTTATAAGATTCATAACCAAAATAAGAGTATCGTGGAAAAGAATTATTTATCTCGAGAAGGCTTCGAGAAATTGGAAGCAGAGTTAAGAGATTTGAAGACAAGGGGACGTAAAGAAATTGCCGAAGAAATTGCCGAAGCGCGCGCCAAAGGCGACCTCAGTGAAAATGCCGAATATGATGCTGCAAAAGAAGCCCAGGGCATGCTCGAAAAACGCATCGCCGAACTGGAAAATGCCTTGGCCAATGCCCGTATTCTGGATGAAGAAGATATCAAAACCGATAAAGCGTATTTGCTATCAACCGTGACCATCTACAATCACAACGTAGACAAAGAGGTGAAATATACGCTGGTATCAAAAGATGAGGCAGACTTTAAAAAGAATAAGATTTCAATAGAATCGCCCATTGGCAAAGCCATATTGGGCAGCGAGGTTGGTGAGGTCGTAGAAGTTGACGTGCCGGCCGGAAAATTAAAATTAGAAGTCAAAAATATAGAGCGATAAATGAATTTAGCAGTAGTAGGAACGGGATATGTGGGATTGGTATCAGGCACATGCTTCGCTGATTCCGGCAATCACGTAACATGTGTTGATATTGACGAACAGAAAGTACAGCGTCTTCGAGATGGTGAAATACCCATTTACGAACCGGGGCTCCGAACAATTTTTGAGCGATCCATTCGCGAGAAAAGGCTCAAGTTCACTACCGATCTGGCCGAGGCGGTGAAAGATGCCGAAATAATTTTTCTTTGCCTGCCAACGCCACCCGGAGCCGATGGACAAGCAGATTTGAGTGCTGTATTAAATGTAGCCGGGCAGCTTGGCGAGCTGATCGATGAATATAAAATTATTGTGAACAAAAGTACGGTGCCTGTGGGTACGGCTGGTCGCGTGCGTGATGCCATTGCCGAAAAAACCGATGTTGAATTTGATGTAGTATCCAACCCTGAGTTTCTACGCGAAGGGGCCGCCGTGGAAGATTTCCGCAAGCCTGAACGCGTGGTGATTGGTACCTCCAGTGAGCGTGCCGCTGAAACCATGAAGACGCTTTACGAGCCGTTTGTGCGTAGTGGCAATCCCATCATCATCATGGATGAGCGCAGCTCCGAGCTAACCAAGTATGCGGCCAATGCGATGTTGGCCACCAAAATTACGTTTATGAACGAGATCGCCAACATTTGTGAAAAGGTCGGCGCTAACGTTGACAATATTCGCCGCGGCATCGGTACAGATTCCCGAATTGGTAAACGCTTTTTGTTTGCCGGTATTGGTTATGGCGGTAGCTGTTTTCCCAAAGACGTGCAGGCGATTCATTACACGGCCGGGCAAAACGGTTACGATTTTAAAATTCTCGATTCCGTGATGAAAGTAAATGAAGCTCAGAAAATTTCCATCGTTAAAAAGATGGAAGATTATTATGGTACTTCAGATTTCAGCGGCAAAACATTTGGGATCTGGGGCCTTTCATTCAAGCCGGAAACGGATGATATCCGTGAGGCGCCGGCGCTGTATATTGCTGAAGAACTGGTGCAGCGAGGAGCCAAGCTGGTAGCATACGACCCCGAAGCGATAATGACATTTAAGGAAGCAACCAGCCAGCAAGTTCGTGATAACACTACCTTTGTGCACGATCAGGAAGAGGCCATTACCGACGTAGATGCTTTGGTCATCTGTACCGAATGGAATGAATTCCGCCGCCCAACTATCGACCGTTTCCAAGATCACATGAATGATTCGGTAATCTTCGACGGCCGAAACCTATATGACTTGGAGCGCGCCCGAAATGCCAAGATTAAATACATAAGCGTGGGGCGGCCCAGCATCAATGTCGACTAAAAAGGTACTAATTACAGGTGGGGCCGGATTTCTCGGTTCTCACCTGTGCGACCGAT
>NNSL01000433.1 GCA_003123965.1 Balneolaceae bacterium SMO_bin1 | reverse complement strand
AATCAGCTTCGGAAACACAAAAACAAAAGTTGGTGGCAGATCCTTTTTAACCAGCTTAAAAGCATTATCGTAGCCTTGTTGGCCGTTGCTGCGTTCGTATCGTTTATCTATGGGGAAGTGCTCGAAGGATGGGCCGTTCTTGTAGTAATCCTCATTAATACCGCAATCGGTTTCTTCACGGAGCTCCAGGCGGTGCGCTCCATGGAGGCTCTTTTTAAGCTAGGCAAAGTTAAAACGCGGGTGCGTCGTAATGGAGAGATATCAGAGATTGATGCTGAAGAATTGGTTCCCGGCGATATTGTGATTATTGAAGGAGGCGATGTAATAACTGCTGATCTTCGGCTCTTTGAAGCGTCTAAAATACAAGCAAACGAATCTACGTTAACGGGTGAAAGTATGCCGGTTGAAAAATCGACCGATCCCGTTGAGGAAGACGCCGTGGTCGCAGATCGCAGCTGCATGTTGCATAAAGGCACAGCCGTAACCCGAGGTTCGGGAGCGGGTGTTGTTCTGGCAACAGGGAATAAGACGGAGCTTGGGCAAATTTCCGCGCTGGTGCAGGAGGCTAAAGAAGAGCATACTCCGCTTGAAGAGCGTCTTGATGTACTGGGCTACCGTTTAATTGGGTTAACCTTAGTGATTGTATTATTTGTAACGCTGGCAGGCATTTATAACGGCAAAAGATATTGTCCTAATGATTGAAACCGGTATTGCTTTGGCTGTGGCAAGTATTCCGGAAGGGCTGCCCATTGTAGCTACTATAGCTTTGGCCAAAGGAGTGCGGCTAATGGCTGAAAAGAACGCGCTGGTTAATCGTTTGTCGTCGGTTGAGACTTTAGGCACTACGGGCATCATTTTTTCTGATAAAACAGGAACTCTCACTGAGAACCGAATGACGGTTACGCATTATCTGCTGCCGGGCAGACAGGTAGCGGTCAAGACCAATGGGCTTATTAAATTTGAAGGAGAGGATGCAAACACCCTGGATCCGGCGACCGATAAAACACTAAAAATAGCATTAGAAACAGGCGTTTTATGTAATAATGCAAGTCTGGATGAAGGTGAACCCGGCATGGGTACGGGAGATCCGCTGGAAGTTGCGCTTCTTGCTTCAGCTCAGACCAGTGAAGGAGAATTTAATAAGTTACGTGAGCAACATCCCGAGGTTCGTGAAGAAGCATTTGACCCGGAAGTTAAGATGATGGCCACCTGGAATAAGTTCGGGCAGGGGACCTATCGCTTGTCGGTTAAAGGGGCACCGGGGGAAGTGCTTGATTCTTGCAAAAGTGAACTAGTAAATGGCGAACCTAAACCACTGGATGATACAAGAAAGGAGCAATGGCTTAAACTCAATGATGAGTTTGCTGCCAATGGCCACCGGCTGATAGCATTGGCCTATCGGGATGTAGAATCAACAGAGGGAGATCATTATCAAAATTTGATATTTCTTGGGCTCGTGTCACTCATGGACCCTCCGCGTAAGGATGTAAAAGATGCCATCACCAAGTGTAGAGAAGCCGGCATTCGGGTAATTATGGTTACGGGTGATCAGAAGGAAACAGCACGGTTTATCGCGGCCTCGGTCGGCCTCGTTGATGATAACAACGCGTCGGTCATTCATGGTAAAGATCTGCTCTCCGGCAAGGAGCTTGAGCAATCAGGCGACCAATCGTCCCAGGTTTTTGATAGCAATATTTTTGCCCGAACAAGCCCAAAACAGAAACTGGATCTCATTGAACTGTATCAAAAGAAAGGGTATGTAGTGGCAATGACAGGAGATGGAGTAAATGATGCACCGGCTCTAAAAAAAGCGGATATTGGTATTGCAATGGGGCAGCGCGGCACGCAGGTGGCAAAAGAAGCTTCGGATATGGTGTTGACGGACGACGCCTTTTCTACCATTGTTTCGGCTATAAAGCAAGGGCGGGTTATTTTCGGCAATATCCGAAGGTTCATTTATTACCTGCTTTCATGTAATGTTAGCGAGGTGCTAATTGTAGGGCTTGCCACCTTATTTGGGGCGCCATTGCCGCTGCTGCCCCTTCAGATCTTGTTTTTAAATCTCGTCACCGATGTGTTTCCCGCACTGGCGCTGGGAATGGGCGAAGCCGAGGAAGGAGTAATGGGACATCCGCCGCGCAAAGCCGATGAACCGATTCTGGATAACAAGCATTGGATTGGTATTGCAGGATACGGACTCGTAATAACAGGCGCAGTATTGGGGGCTTTATTTATAGCAATGTACTGGCTGGAGCTTGATCAGACGGGTGC
>NNSL01000422.1 GCA_003123965.1 Balneolaceae bacterium SMO_bin1 | reverse complement strand
ATGATACCCAAAGAGGCTGTAATGAATGAGGATGGGGCTTCCAGCGTGTACGTGCTTACCAATGATCTTGTATTTCGTCGCCCTATAAGCACGGGCTATGAAAACGGCGCCAATATTGAAATTGTGGAGGGATTGGCAGACGGCGACTCGGTGGTGACCATCGGGCAAAGCAGCCTGCAGGATAGCGCCCATGTCCAAATTGTTTCTTACTAACCGCTGCTCCGTTGAACTGGATACCCAGAGCCCCAAATATCAAAATGAATTAACATGAAGCTCATCGATTTTTCTATACGCCGGAAAGTAACTATCGCGATGTTTACGCTTGGCATTCTTTTGTTTGGCTTTGTTTCGCTAAGTCGCCTTAAAATTAACCTGCTGCCCGAATTAAGCTACCCCACGCTCACGGTTCGGACTGAATACACGGGTGCTGCACCTGCCGAAGTAGAAAACCTTGTGAGTAAACCTATTGAAGAAGCCCTTGGGGTGGTCAAAAATGTGGAGCAGGTTCGATCAATTTCCCGATCGGGCCAATCTGATGTAACCCTGGAATTTGCCTGGGGTACGGATATGGATTTTGCCAGTATTGATGTCCGCGAAAAGCTGGATGCGCTGCAGCTTCCACTGGAGGTTGAACGACCGGTTATTCTGCGTTTCGATCCTACGCTCGATCCCATCATGCGGTATGCCTTTTATATCGATGAGACAGAAACTGATGATTCCCGTCGCATCGATTTTGCGAGCATGGAGCAAATCCAAGAAAGCAGCATCAATAACTTAAAAAAGCTTCGCCGCTTTGCCGATGAGCAGCTCAAAAAAGAGCTTGAGTCCTCAACAGGGGTTGCCTCGGTAAAAATCAGCGGGGGTTTAGAAGAAGAAATTCAGGTAGCCATTGATCAGGAGCGTCTCTCCTATCTGGGCTTGTCGCTGGATCGGGTGACCCAAATATTGGGTGCGGAAAATATTAACCTTTCCGGTGGCCGGCTGGAAGAAGGGAATCAACAATATCTGGTGCGAACCTTAAATCAATTCCAAACCGTAGACCAGATCAGAAATGTGGTTGTCTCGGTTCAAAATAATTCTCCCGTCTATCTAAAAGACATTGCCGACGTTTCCCAGGGTTATAAAGAGCGGGAAGCTATTACCCGGCTCAACGGTAAAGAAGCGGTAGAAATTGCCATATATAAAGAAGGCGACGCCAATACGGTGAATGTAGCATCAATGGTGTCGGCAAAAATTGAGAATTTCAAAAACAAATTCCCGGAAGGAACCTCCATTTCCGTCGTGTACGATCAATCCACGTTTATATCCTCCGCGGTAGATGAAGTGGTAAACGCGGGTATAATTGGGGGCATATTAGCCGTGATTATCTTGTTTCTGTTTCTGCGTAATTTTTGGGCCACGGTAATCATTTCCCTTTCCATTCCCGTTTCGGTTATAGCCACTTTTAACCTGATGTACGGCTACGATATTACGCTGAATATTATGTCGCTCGGCGGTATTGCGCTTGGCATTGGCCTGCTGGTTGATAACTCTATTGTAGTGCTCGAAAATATATCACGGCACAAGGCTATGGGTAAAAATGTCTTAAAAGCAGCCCAAGACGGTGCCGGTGAAGTGGGTACAGCCGTTATTGCCTCAACACTCACAACTATTGCCGTATTTTTCCCGCTTGTTTTTGTACAGGGCATTGCCGGGCAGCTATTCCGTGATCAGGCGCTGGCGGTAACATTTTCGTTGCTGGCATCACTTCTGGTGGCCATTACCCTTATCCCAATGCTATCGTCGCTGGCAGGAAGAGAAAAAGCGCCGATTAAAGAACCCGATTTAAAAGAACCGCGGACGAAGATTGGACAAAAACTGCGGCAAGTCCGCATGTTTCTTTTTACCACCGTGCCCACCTTTATCGCTGGAATGATACGCAAAATGATACGTGCACTGGGTAAAGCGATCATGTTTGTTTTAAACCCCTTCTTGAAAGGATTCGAAAAGGGGTATGGATACCTTGAAGGGCGATACCCTAAACTTTTAAATTGGGCGGTTGAGCGTCGTTATATCGTAGTATTTTCAGCGTTTTTGATCCTGTTGGCATCGTTGGCGCTGGTCCCGAGAATTGGCGTAGAGCTTATTCCTTCCATGTCGCAGGGCGAATTTAATGTAGAGTTTCAGCTCCCGCCCGGAACACCAATTGAAAAAATCCGATAACGTTCTGATGACCGTTCAGCGCGCTGCCGATCAGCAGGCAAGAGGTGTTGTCTTCATTTGCTGTGTCGGTTCA
>NNSL01000411.1 GCA_003123965.1 Balneolaceae bacterium SMO_bin1 | reverse complement strand
GCCAGCCCGAATCCCTGTGTTTCATGATCTACATCGCCCCAAGTTGCACCGGGCTGCACGTATGCCACCCTTTTTTCCATATCAACTCGTACAGCGTTCATCTGGGAAAGGTCAATCAACAGGCTTTCATCACTAACGTTTTTGCCGGCGTAGTCATGACCGCCGCTGCGCACTGATATGCGCACCTCATTTTTCTCAGCAAACTTTACAGCGGTAATGACATCGGCGGTGCCGGAGCATTGAATAATGGCAGCCGGACGTTTATCGAATAGATAGTTCCAGCTTCGTCGCAGTAGTTCATATTGCTTATGGTCAGGTACACATACCAGACCGCGTATCTTGGTTTTGAGTTCCTTTTGTAGTTCATTGTCTAATGTTGGCACGATAACTCCTCTCCGATTTTTTTAAGTATCCTTTTTTAAATGTAGTAAATAAATGTGAGCTTATGGAAGGTTGAGCCTTGTTTTATTTTAAAACCAAGTACATTTTTAAAAAAAATGTTAGGCAAGGGCTTCTTCCGCTATCTTTCGGAAATTAATGAGCACCTGTGGGTTGCCGATTCGCGCCACGAAAAGTCACCCTACAAAACGGTGTTTGCCCACATTTCGGAGTTCGAGGAAAACTTTGGTACAAGCTACCTGCCCAGCCGCGATCTTATATTTGGAATGGACCAGGTGAAAAATGATAAAGGCCTTTTTGCCGAAGACATCACCCTGGTGAGTGCGCCTTGATTATGCGGCCGGTTTAGTTGTTAAACTCAACCACATCGGCGCGGATGCTTATGGTTGGTTTAGTGTATAGAATAAGGTTTAGCGCTTCTGTATCGTATCGCACATTGATGAGTGCCAGGTTACGACCTTCAATTTCGCCGTGTTCAGCACGGAAATTATCCCAGAGGTTTTTGAGGGCATTCCCGTAAAGCATACCTTCGCCTGATACCCGTGCGATTGCAAATGTCTGCATCTGGCGACCATACATGGCGCTGCTGATGCCCAAAATATAGCCCGAAGAAGCTTGTCCCTGCACATTAGTTGCTACAATCTGGTAATTATTTTCGCTGAGCTGCACTTCGGTAACACTTGCCGAGTTGAATGCGCCAGTTGAACCGCATCCGGTTAGAAATAACGAAATGAGAATGAGTGAGAGAAGGAGCGATATATTTTTCATGCTGCTGGGATTAAATATGATTTGTGAGTCAAATATTGATAATACAATTCGAAAAATATAAAGCGCCGAGGTTTACCAATGAACATCATTAGGTAAAATTAATATTAAAATACAAAAGGCCCCGCTATGGTCGACGGGGCCTTTCGTGTAAATGCAAGTAGTGAGGGCCTATTGGGTCCTCAGTTTATTTGCGATTGATTTATTTGTCCATCAGCTTGCGGAATTCCTTGAGCACGGAATGAACGTGCTCCGCTGATGTAGTCTAAAAGTTGTTGTTCTTCGTCGTTTAAATCAACCTCTATTATTTGTTTGATGCCGCCTTCGCCCAGCTTAACGGGTACGCCCAAAAAGAGGTCGTCTTGGCCATATTCGCCGTTTAGGTGAGCCGCAACCGGGAAAATGCGGTTTTGATCAAGCATAATGGCTTCTACCATTTGTGCGGCTGCTGCGCCCGGAGCATACCAAGCCGAGGTGCCCATCAGGTCGACGAGTTCACCGCCTCCGCCTTTGGTTCGCTCAACAATTTCGTCGAGCTTATCCTCATCAATGAATTGTGTTACCGGCATACCGGCAATTGTGGTAAAGCGGGGCAGGGGTACCATGGTATCACCGTGGCCGCCCAGCAGCAATGCCTGGATATCTTTAGGTGAAACATCGAGCTCTTCGGCCAGGAATGAGCGATAGCGGGCGGTATCCAAGATGCCGGCCATGCCCATTACACGATTTGAATCGAATCCGCTGGTTTCGAGCGCTACTTGCGCCATTACGTCAAGCGGGTTGGAAACAATAATTAAAATGGTATTGGGCGACTGCTCTACCAGCTGCTCAACAACGCTCTGTACAATGTTGGCGTTGGTTTCCAAAAGATCGTCGCGGCTCATGCCCGGTCGACGCGGTACACCGGCGGTAATAACGCACACGTCCGAATCTGCGGTGTCTTCGTAATCAACCGTGCCGGTTAGTTTGGTATCAAAGCGGTCGATGGGCGACGACTCCCACTGGTCGAGCGCGCGACCTTTGCTGGGATAGAATTTTTTGCCGTCTTTTTCCTGCACGATGTCGACCATCACCACTTCTTTGGCGAAATCTTTTTGGGCTACACTTAATGCTACGGTAGAACCGACATTACCACCGGCTCCAACTACTGTTACTTTCATAATGG